>CAYGHU010000130.1:0-4867 GCA_964349785.1 uncultured Dehalococcoidaceae bacterium
ACCGCACCCCTCGCACCCCCCAGGGGGGTACAGCCCCCATCGCACATGTAGGTGTGGGGCCCGCAGCCCCCATGACGCACCGCAGCCTGGGGGCCGCAGACCCCATGCCAAGTCGAATTACAGTGACAGCGGTTGGCATGGGGGCCGGAGACCCCGTGCCAAGGCCGAGCCCGAGCTGGCATGGGGGGCCGAGCCCCCGTGCCAACGCGGCGGCAACGCTGGCATGGGGGCCAGAGACCCCGTGCCAACACGAATTACAGTGTGAGCGGTTGGCATGGGGTGCGCCGCCCCCATAACGCGCTCGGACGTTTCACGTGCAACGTTTGACGCGCTCGGACGTTTCACGTGGTGTGCCACGAATGCGCCGATCCGTGGCACACTGTGGCACACTTGGCACGGTCCGTGTTACGCGCACGAGAGCTCGGGTTGGCACGATTGTTTCCGGGGTCCCACCAAACCGTCGAGGCGGGTTTCCTTTGGCACGCTTCTTGACCTGAGAAAAAGAATGAGGGTCAATCTTTTTTGCCAAGGGTCCGGGCGATCGCGGGTCTTACATACGTGACTAGGGAGTGACGAGCCGACTGACAACCGGCTCTGACAGATGGGTGACGGGTACTGCCAACCGGATGCACCTTGCCGTGAACTCGCGCCGAAGCCTTGAACCGGCCTCGCGGGTCATGAAAACCCCCCGTTCCTTGACAATCGAGCCTAGTGTTTCTTGCGACCTTGGACGCATGCGCCCGGAAAACATCCGGCGATAGGGGAACTCCCCGGCGTACTCTCGTCAAGAATCACTGGGCTCGGTTGTCGCCGCTCGCCGCTCTCGAGTCTGACAAGCTCGATAGAGCGTAACTGCGCGGAATTCCGGCGAATCCCTATCCCCAGATAGGCAAGGTAGGTTCAACTCCTACACCAGCGCACTGTACCCGTATACGGTCCCGTATACACTCGAAACCCGAGTCATTACGCGCCTGTATACACTAGACACACTTGTATACAGTCTGTCGAAACGTCCCTATGCGTGCGCATGCGTGCGCGCGTGGTGTTTCTCTAGAGTGTATCCAAGTGTATACGCGCTGGATTCTTGAGCATTCACGGACACATAGAGTGTATCCGTGAGACTGTATCCGGATACACTCTAAGTGTATCCACTCACAAGGTAGGAGGATGTATGTTCTGTTTGTCCACGCGATGCGGTCGGCTCCAGTCGTGAGCCTCCGAGGCGCGTCATTCAATGCCAGAACCTCAAGTCAAGGAGATATCGAATGATTCTCATCTTTGGAGCCACGATTCAGAGCACGCGCGTCCGACCCCTCACGGGGTTTTCGACCGCCTACCAGGCGCGCATCGCGCTCGCCTACCTCGACGCGCTCGAAGCGTGCGCCGTCGAGGCGCTTCCTGAGACCGTCCGACGCGCGGACGCGTGTCCCCCAACCCTTCGGTGTCCCGCGTCGAGCGAACCCGCCACGAGGCGCGTGGCGCCCGCCGTCGAGGCGTTGCCGTGAGCGGCGGCGAAGGGCGTACCGTCCACGCGCTCGCGCTAGAGCGCATGGCAAGACGAGCTGGGGGACTCGAAAGGGCGTATCGCCTCGCTTCGCGCGCCACCGCGGACCGGCGCGCGTACATGCACTTGGAGCGCGCCCTGCGCTCCTACCAACGAGCGCTCACCGCTGGGTTCGCCCAGTGCGAGCAGCACCTGCGCGCATTCACGCGACACCTCGAATCGGTTTGATATCGGGTCCGTGCCACGCTTCCACGCAAGCGTGGCACGAGCGCGCAATCAAGCGCATGTGGGAGGATATCTCATGTACAGTACAGCAATCGAAGCGGCGAATCTCCCAACGTACGCCAATTGGGCCCCGCGTGACCGCCATGACGGCGAGAGCCTTCAGGCCAAACAGGAATGGCTCGTCTGCCCCGTGGTTAAGCACCGGGATAGCGGGGCGCTCGACCGGGCCAACTATGACGCCTTCCTCGCCGCCCTCGTCACGCTGAAGGAGGACACCCCGGACGGGGAAGACCTCGCCGTCGAGGCGCACGAAGTCAATCATTGGGCCTACGGGTGGATAGCCTTCATCCTGGTCTACCCAGGGTCCAAGACGCACGAGCTTGCCGCAGAGATGGCGTGCGCGCTCGCGGATTACCCGGTCGTTTCGGACAACCTTCACTCGGAATACGAGCAAGCCGACGCAAACGAGACGTGGACCAACTGCTACAACACGAGCGAGAGGATCGCATACATCCGTAAGCACCGCTCGCAGTTTAAATTCCGGTCGCTTGGCGACCTCATGGGATGCGTGCGCGGCAAGTACTTCGCCGGCTACGCGAGCGAGCTTCTTGCATGACCATCCCTGAAACCCACGACGAGTTTACCGACAAGTCAAACGCGCTTTGGGCACGGTTCGTGGCCGGCGAGATCTGCCTTGTAACATACAGGGCGGATCTACGTGAGCTTGAGCAATGGTACAGGGAAGAGCTACGAACCAAGCGACTGCTCGCGGAGCGAGCGAAGGCTTGATATCGGGTCCGTGCGCCTCGACCCCGGGGCGTGCGAGCGCGCAATCAGACGCACGAAAGGAATCGAGTCATGTACGCGATCTTTACCAAGTACCTTGGGCCCACCAACTTCCGAGGCGGGCGCATCATCGCTAAGTGCGGCAACGAACGCACCACCGCCCAGTGGGACCACGCAATCGGCGTCCAAGAAAACCACGACGCGGCGGCGTGGTCTGCGGTGGCGAAGTTCCTCGAGACCACCGTGGTGTTCAAAGACCTGCATCGCGAGGACGAGATCGTCAAGGTGTTCCAATACGGCGGCGAGGGCGTGGCGTACACGCTGGAATCCGCCAACACGGGGCCCGGCTCGGCGGGGTACGTGTATGTCATGGTGAAGGCGTGAGCCCCGCGGTAGCCCCGCAGGCAACTCTCACGCGCGCCGAGGCGGAGGACGTCATCGACCAGTGCCGGTCTCTGGTCCTTCGGCTCGAGCCTGGCCTCGCGACCGTCGCTCTGTCCAACATCTTCCGGAGCCATGGGCTCGAGCCGTTGGTCAAGTGCACCGGCGAGGCGCATCAGCCAGGCGTCGACGTCGAAGTGTTCCGCGCCTGACAATAGCGCCCCTCGCGAGCTAGGTCTTCGCCGCGTCCGCCTCGGTCGCGAGTTGTAGCTCGCGCGCCTGTCGCGTCTCGAGCTGGGCCCTGAATGAGCCGCTCGATCCGGAGGCCAGGAGATCGATCGCAACCGCGACCACGTCGCCCAGCTTTGCACTGTTGGTCTTTGCCAGATCGCGCAGCTTGGCCTCGGTCGCGCCGTCGAGTCGAACGAAGACACCTTTTTTGCCGTCAGGGTTTTGCATCCAAGGAGGATATCATGTCGAAAGGTCCCGTGTTTCGTAGCCAGGATGGGAAGTTCTACTATGCGGAGATGGTCGCGTGCCGAGGCGCGTGCCTCGGGTTCGGGAGCGTGCCCGAGCTCCAGGACAACATCGAACCGACGTTCGACCGCGAGCCTTGCCCCGACTGCGCAGGCACGGGACTCGAGCCGCGCGAGCTCGAAGGGGCGGAGGCCGTCGAGGCCGCGTTCGTCGCGGGCCTCCTCGTCCGGAGGTACCCGGAGGGCATGCGCGAGGTGGGGCCCTGCGCCTACGTCGAGGCGCACCCCGACGACACGGTGTGCTCTCGCCGGATCGACGTCACTACGCGCTACACGAACGAGGCAGGCAAGACGATCGCCGCTGTCGTGTACGAGAACAACTACGAAACGCTCCACTTCTTTCTGCCGGAGGACGGGCAGTGAGCGGCCTCGACATCGGCGAGGTGAGGAAGGGGCTCGAGAAGGATGAGCTCGACCTTGGCAGGGCAGAGCGCGATCTTTCCGTCCTGGAGGCGACATCGTCCCGCGGCGAGCCCTTCCTCGCGCTTATCGTCGCTCGGCGCAACGTGGAGATGCTCAAGCGGGCCATTGCTAGCAAGCGAGCGCTGATCGCGATGACGCCGGAGGTCCTGGCCGAGCGAGACAATGGCTTCGGCACCCGTGTAACCTACATCTGGCGAGAGGACATGTGTTCGGTCTTCGCCTACGGGCGGGACGTGCCGGAAGGCAACCGGCCGCGCACGACGATCTACCGCCACAACGCAAGCCGCCGGCCATCGTACTCCGCGCACGAGCTCAACCGCCTGCCGAATTGGCAGCTCGTCGCCCAAGACGCCGAAGTCCCCAACCTCCTGAGAAGGATCGGGTGGAAGCCGTGACGGTCAAGATCATTCTGTACACTGACGACATGGACCTGCTGGCGTACGTGTCAGACAGGATCGATCAGTACGTACCCGGCGCGGAGGTCGAGAGCCGCCCTTATCGCATCACGTGGCGGGCCGACGTGGACGGCGCGGCGGACGCCGAGGACGTACAGCGTCACGTCCGCCACCTGGTGGGCCTGTACCACGGATGGATTCAGGATTGACGCTCCCGCTCGGGTGTGTCAGATTCGATACATGATGCCAGCGTGGAACCGTCGGTTGCTGGAGTACCTCAGCCGATCCGGCAAGAACCGGAAGCAGCTATCCAAGGAAGCGGGGATTCCGTATCCCACGATCCACGGGTGGCTCTACGATCACGGGCCGGCGGTGCGCAGATTCATCCACAACCCGACCCCGAGACTGCTCGCGAGGAAAGCGATAGAGGAGTGGAGCAATGGCGAAGTCAATGCCGATCTCAGATAGGGCTATTCAAACATGCCCCGCGTGCCGGGGGCTGGGCTGGAAACCCTCCAGATCCATCGCGATCGACGCGTGGCCGATCGAGTGTGACGTGTGCCGTGGACCCGGGGTGATAACGATCGGGTGGGTCGCAAGCTACACCGGCATCGACA
>CAYGHU010000131.1:0-4750 GCA_964349785.1 uncultured Dehalococcoidaceae bacterium
CGCCAGCGCCTACATCAACACCGGCGTCGACTCCTCAGCCCACGCCCCTGACGCCGACTCCCACGCCTCCGCCCCCCGCGGATACTGACGGCGACGGCGTCCCCAACACGGTGGAACTCATGTACGGCTCGAACCCAAATGACCCCGATGCAACCCCAGAGAATAAGCTCTACGATGGCGAAACCGGAGCGAGCACCTGCCATGACGGGCTCAACAATGATAAGAGCGGCGGAATCGATGAGGCCGGGAGCGGCGGGCAAGGGCCTGATACGAAGTGTGTCTGAGCTGCCCAGCACGTGGCCGAGGACAACCCCGAAAGATGGAGCTTGCCCCGGGTAGCGATGCATCCGGTCATTGGATCGAGAACGCGCCGCTGAAAAATGTTACGTTAGTGTGGCGGTCTCCTCGCTGGACGCTCGTTCTGGCATACTTATGGCATTAGTCCGGAGGCTGTGCTTGTCCGTCCAGACGTCGATGGGTGAGCCATTGCCTATGTAGACCACCGGGGTGCCATGAGGTGGGTTATCGTCATCGCAATGCTGGCGGCCGTGTCCGTCACCGGCAGCTTCGCCTTTGCCGCCACGCTCAATGTTGATTCTGACCACGTGACTGTGGATCACAACACGCTTCACTCACCGGCGCTCAACTTCACGTTATCGTCGCCCTCGATCACGGTAGGCGAGGCTGCACACGGCTCTGCCACGTTCACGGGCGACCTCCTCAGCCCCAATGGGACTGTGAAATACGCGGTTTATAGCAACAATGGTTGTACGACCGAATACTCCTCTGCCGGCACGATGACGGTCGCCAACGCGGTTGTACCCAACTCAGACAGCGTCACGTTTACCGCGGCGGGGACGTATTACTGGCGCGCAACGTATAGCGGCGATGGCAATCACCAGCCGGCGCTGAGTAGCTGCACCGCGATCACCGTGAACAAGAGGACACCGACGATGACGACGAGCGCCTCTGGGCCGGTGACGGTTGGCAGCGGCACGATTACAGATACCGCAACGCTGAGCGGCGGTTACAACATGGGTGGCTCGGTTAGCTTTAGCGTCTTCGCACCCGGTGACACTATTTGTGCCACTCCGCTTGCGCCCCCGCCTACCAGCGCCACTGTCATCGGCGACGATGACTACACTTCCGGCGCATTTACGCCCGCTGCCGCTGGCACCTATCGCTGGATAGCGAGCTATTCCGGCGACGCCAATAACAACGCCGTGTCCGGCAACTGCGATGTCGCGAATGCATCGATCGTGGACAAGGCGACGCCGGCCATGTCCACCAGCGCGTTGCTGCTAGACGGCGACACTATCACCTACACTGCAACTCTCGGTGGCGGTTACGGTACCCTCACCGGTTCGGTCAGCTTCAGCATCTATGCCTCGGATGACACTGGCTGTGCGACTCCGCTTGCGCCTTCGCCCATGAGCGCCACTGTTATCGTCGGCAGCAGTTACTCTCGCACGCTTGAAATCACGGCGGCCGGTAGCTATCGCTGGAGCGCGACTTATGACGGCGACCCCAATAACGTTGCCGTGAGCAGCGGCTGCAACGCACCTCCCAGTCCTTGAAAGCAACCGCGCTCTAGCCCGTGTGGTTCAAACGCCTTCTCAGGTATGTGACTCTCCTGGCCTTCATATTGCTCGTCGGGGCGTGGTTCTTCACCTTCCGGCCGACGTTTCTTGGCGGGCGGGCGGTCTACATCACGGTCACCGGACGGAGCATGGAGCCCACGCTGCAGAGTGGCGACCTTGTCATACTCCATGAACGCTACACTTATCGCGTCGGTGACATCGTTGCCTACCCGATACCCTCTGGCGAGGCGGGCGCGGGCTCCCGCGTCATCCACCGCATCGTCGGAGGGTCCGGCGCCGAAGGCTATGTGACCAAGGGTGACAATCGCACCTCGGAAGACCGCTGGCGGCCAACGGACGCGGATGTCCTCGGCAGTATGTGGCTTCGAGCTCCAGGTGTTGGACGCTTCCTCCCGAGGTTGCGCGCGCCGCTGGTCATCGCATCACTCGCGGCGGTGGTCGCCGTCTGGTTTGTGCTCGATCTGGGGAAGAAGCCGCAACAGCGGTCAGAGTGACTTTGCGTCTTGCCCCGGGCCCGATGACCGGTCTGGTGTGCAGGCGAGATGTGTGAGGTAGAAGCTGCCTGCCAGCGCCGGTCAGGACTTGGCGAGCTCTTTCTCAGCGCTGTCTGGCAACCAGAACCGGCATGCCAGCCAGAACGCCGAGGCCAGGACCACGCATACGATACAGATCGCGAACATCGCCTGGATGCTCGTCTGGTCTGTTACCGAGGTATATGCATCCGTCCGGTTCACCACTACGTGGAAAAAAATGAACGAGACCGTAACCGCGAAGAATACCCAGGCGAGCCGGCTCCATTTCCACAGCGCATGGCCTTCCATGAACTCCAGTGGCAACAGATTGAGCAGAAGTCCCTCGGTGCCTCCAACGAAGAACGTAACGGCGACAGTTTCAGGGATCACCGCGAACCACTGGGAAGAGTCGTCCGCGTAGGAGCGGAGCGGCTCCACCAGCAGTAGGGCCAGCAGGCTCAATGCGAGCGTCCCCAGCATCGCTCCGAACACGATTCGTCCTTGCTGCCGGGGATCGTTACTGGGCACAATCGCCCCGGCGATGACACCGAGCACGAGGCCGGGATGCAGATTCGTCACACGAGTGACAATCACCGAGACGGCCGCGACCAGGATTCCCAGCGGCAGCGGTTCCAGGCGGCCTCGCGTACCGAACGCACGCGATGCGAACAGGAGTTGCGACCCTTCGTAGAGGATCGTCAGCAGTCCGACTCCGACTGTCAAACTGATCACGAGCGCGAGCGTCGTCACGTTCAGCCCGAAATCAGGGTCCAGGCCCGAATATATTCCCGCCACGACCAGCAGGATCAGCAGCAGGCGCAGCAACGAGACCGATTGACCAGCCGGGTTGTCGCCGTCGCCGCCGCGCAGCCAGCCGAAGAACCAGGCGAACGGCCCGGTGACACCGGCAAAGAGCGCGGCAAGCTCGGCATGGTTCTCCTCCAACGTCTGATTGAATACCGTGCACGCCAGCAAGATCAGGAACAGCAACACCAACGACAGTACGAGATTCGTCGCGATGGTCTGAGGCGACGTGGACAGTTCCAGGAGCGACGGAAAGTCGCGCACAAAGCTCGATGTTGCCTCATTCTCTACTGGCGGTGGAGACGGCTCGTCGGTCTGCCCGGCGCCAGCGGCTGGGGTCCCCGCTGAGGATGCGGCTGCTGTCGGCGAAGCGGACGGCGTGGATGACGGGGTCGGCGATGCGCTGGCCGTGGGCGATGGGGACGGCGTCGGCGATAGCACCCGGGCGGCGGCGGCGCTGGTTGGCGTAGGCGGCAGGGCGGCAGTCACGGCCGGTGGAATGTCGTCGCCGTCGGCGGCGGGTGGATTCGGAGCAGCCGTGGGAGTCGCTGCGGGTGTCGAAGTTGGGGTTGCTGTGGGTGTCGCGGTCGGGGTTGCTGTGGGTGTTGGCGTCACGGTAGGAGTCGGCGTGGCATCGACGCCAGCGATCTCGACGTAGATGCCAGTGACCGCGCTGGCGAGCGGCGGGCTAGCTATCGAAACAACGGTGGTCGGCCCGGCGACGGTTGTCGACCCTGTGGCGATCGTACTGCCGCCCTGTTTGAGATTGACGAGGACCTGCCTCCCGTCACACGTCGAGGCGATCCCGGTGAGGCTCACACTCGTGATCTTGTAGCCCGCGGGGGGGCTGCTGGAGTACGACATATTGAATGAGGAGCGGATGCCGTCTGGGTCGCAGGCGTCCGCATGCGCGGATCGAGGAGTGCTGAGGCTTAGCAGCGCCGCCAGGCCGAGACTGCAGGCCAGCAGCATGCCGAGGCCGATGCCCCGCTGATTGCGGAGACCAGCCCGGCGGCTCATTTCGTGCCTGGACACCTACGGCCCGACAATGATGATCACCTCATGTTTGACATCGAATGGGCTCGGAAGGCCAGTGATGGCAACGGTCATCGACCCTCCGGTCACCGCTACGGGGCCGCCAGAGCCGATACTGGCGTTGGCGCTGTCCGTGAGATGTATCGTGAGTTGTCCGCCGACACACGTGGGGTTGCTGATGCCGCTGATCTCCGCGCTTGTGATCCGGCCGTTAGTGTCGAAGCCGAAGCTATCGACGTTGATACCGTCGGTGTCGCATTTCGCTACTGAGGCGTCACCTGCGCCCAGACTCGGACCTGAGAGGCTGAGCGCTGCAGCGACCGAGGAAATGGCAATGAACGCCACCAAGCCTGACGCCAATGCCACGATCACGCGTTTCAAAGAATAGCTCGGCCCCTGCACTCAAGTAGCTCAGCAGTCGCGGCCATTGGGCCTACGCGCCGGAGATGACGACGTGAACGCCCGTGACGTCTTCCGCTAGGACGACAGTGGACACGGGCAATATCTCTGTCGTGCCAATGCCGGAAGTGCCGACCGTCCCAGTCACTGTGACGAGCACTGCGTTGCTCGGGTCGCCGCTTAGCGTGGCACTGATCGCTTGATTGGCACAGTTCGTCTCATCGAGTCCCGTAAGCGTGATGCTCGTGACTACATAGGCGCCTGCGGTATCTGCGGTTGCGCTGTACGTCGTCTGATAAGTAACGTTGACGCCATTAGTGTCACAGGAAGCAACGACTTGATCGTCCGCGCCGAGGTCATCGGTGGTGAGTCCAAGGCTCGCCGCGCTGGCGAACACGG
>CAYGHU010000132.1:0-4733 GCA_964349785.1 uncultured Dehalococcoidaceae bacterium
ACGTGGGATTGCGCCGCATGGCACGTGGGCGACAATTACGCGGTATCGGTGCACCTGATGGCCGCGCGAGAAGCGGGATAGCATCGAAGCAGCTCTCCAACGCGACCTGGCCCCGCGATCAAGGGTGGGCACGTCAGGAGCGGGTCATTTGTACCGCGAATGGGCGAGTTAGATCGATGGCTTCCAGCGGCTGCGCGATCAGATAAGCCCGAACGTATACTTCATGTGTGTATGAAACCGATGTCGTGGGGTTGATCCGGTTTGACGGACACGTTGGCTAAGCCGCCTGAGCGGTCCTGGGCTGGGCCTCCTTCTGCGCTTCGTACTCTGCGGGGCTGAGGTAGCCGAGCGAGGAGTGCAGTCGCTGGCGATTGTAGGTGCCGCGCGGAATCACGGTGAATGCGCTTGATTTGTGCTCTGAGCACCGCATCACTGCGCTCCCGCGGAGACGGGATGTGCCGCGAACACCTCGCGTAGGCAGCCGCAGCCTCGCGCGGACCTCGAGGTCGGTGCTACGCTGCGCCGATGCAACGGCGGCGCTTCCTGACCACGATCGCCGGGCTCGGCGCGCTGGTGGTCGGCTGCGCTGACGACCGAGGTCCAGCGTCCCCCGCCTCGAGGACTGCGGAGGCGACTGCAGCGGCGACCGGGGCTCCGGATTCGACGAGGGGCGTGACGCCGACGCCGTCGATGACCACTACGCCGCCGCCCTCACCCGCCACCGAGGTGACGCCGCCCAACGCGACCGCCGTAGCTGCGTTGGAGCCTCGAGGCTTCCCGATCGATCCGGCGACGCGCTGTGGCCTTGTGTCGGGCGTCACCGGAGCCCGAAGCATCGCATGGAGCGCGGGGCCCACCGCCGAGGAGTACAGCAGGGACGACCAACCCTCGGCGGATCCTGAGCGCGCGAACAGTTGCGGCTGGAACGCGCGTACGCACGTCGAATACGAAGGGCAGCCAGCCGTCGACTGGTACGTACCCGAGGGCACGCCAGTCCTCGCGACGATGGACGGTGTCGCGACGCTCATCGTCTATACGACCTCGAACCCGTTCGCGGTGTACGGTACCGCGCGGGAGGCGTATCTCGGCAACCCCGACCGCACTCGGGCGCCGCTCGCGCCGTTCCCGGGGCCGGGCGGCGGCCAGGGGGTCGCCGTGCACGTCGAGAACACGGCGTTCCGGAGCGACTACGCCCACCTCGAGGTGCGCCGGACGGTCGACAGTGTCCCGGCGGACGCGTTCCTCGATGGCTACTCGGCTGCGACGAACTACATCGAGGAGTTCGCCGCGATGCGCGAGTTCGGCCTCGGGACGACGATCGCGCGCTGGCCCGTCCGCCGCGGCGACGTCGTCGGCTTCACAGGCGACACGGGCTACAGCGAGGCGCCACACCTGCACTACGCGATCGTGCGTCTCGCCTCGGGGCGCCGCCTCTGTCCGACCGCCGAATCCGGCTTCGAGGATGCGGGCTGGCTGTTGTCCGCCTGAATGGTTTCGTATGGCTAAAGACGTGAGGCCTCCCTCGCCCACGTACTCAGTCAGGACTAGTCGATGCGACATATACCCCGCCGAGGCGCCGTCCTCGACTCCGCTCCCTCCCAGGTTGCCGCGCACCAGCCGCGCGAGGCCGGCACGATGACCCACGACTACAAGCGCAGCGGCACCACCACGCTCTTCGCGGCGCTCAACGTGGCCACCAGACGGTCGTCGTCGAACGCCGTTTCAAGCCGGTCGAGGCTGTGCGATGATCGCATCTAGCAGGTGCTCCTTCTTGCGGGGTCGATGGGCTGTTCCAACGCCATCATCCCAGTTCAGAGGAGCACCTGTTTGCGTGTCCCGACAGCCGTATCGGGTCGGGGATTCGGTGGATCCGGGCTAGCCCGAGATCGAATCGCCCCGGGTCGATTCTAGGAGCGGCTGGCCATGGCCGCGCGAAGCGCGTCGGCGAATGCAGCAGGCGACGTCGCCTGCGTCAACGTCGCGACCGACGTGCGCTCGACGTCGTCGAACTTGACTGGGTCGTCGCCGATATCGAATATGCCCCAAGGATGCGGGAAGTGTGCATCCGGGATCGTTGGGTCGCTTTCGAGGACGAACAGCCGCTGCTCGCCCGGTTGCGGCATCATCGTTAGGCCGCCCGATTGCTCCTTGTTCTTTTCCGAGCCATTGATTCGCAACGTGAATGTTTGGCCGGGTTTCAGTTCCTCCGTCCCGGCGATGACAGCGTCGACTTTCACCGAATAGTACGTGAAGGCAAATTGTGGCAGCGAAGGTGCGCTGGGATCGGGTGTAGGTGCTCGACCGACTGGCCCTTCGGACGTCTCACGCTCCACATCGCCAACGGTTGCAATAACGATGACCTTCGCGCGCTGGACCAGGTCTTCGAGTCTTGCTGGCCTCGGCGCGAGATCGCCGGTATCGCCGGTATCGTCCGTACCTGTCCGGGTAGTGTCATTTCCGGTCGACTGGCAGGCAGAGCTGGCCGCCAACACTCCGATCAGAACGAATCCGCCGACAATCAGCTTCACAGACGCTGCGTAATGGTTAGTAAAGTGCATTGGTGTCGCTCACATCATGCGTGCGCAAAGGTGGCAGGTAGATCGTGCTAAAGTTCATAACACTCACGGTGCTCGGCGCATGAGCTAATCCGAACACATGCCCCATTTCGTGGGTCGCTATCCATTCCGGTTGTGCGGCAAGGTCTGAGCTCCGATATGTGTTGTAGTACACATACGCAAAGCTCGCCTTATGATTCCAGTCGTTGCAGTTCCCATTCGTGTTCAAGTTATCGTTCATGCAGACTTGCCAGCCGTTGTTGTAGGTATACGTGAACGTTGCCGCGACCCAGTTGGATCCGGGTAGATAGGCGGGGTAGTACTGAATATTCCCGCCGCAGCTGCCGCCGCATGCACCTTGCAGATAGAGGTCAGTCATCGTGTCGAACTGATATGTCGCCCACCAGATGCTTCTGGTTGTCTTCGGAGCGCGGCTTCAGAGTCAGCGAGCAGCAGTTGAGAGACGCTGCGGTTGCTGTTGGCAGACGAGTCCCCTCGTCGCCGATGTGCTGACCAACGCCCCGATGCCGCGCCCGACCCCTCACAGATCGGCTGTATATAAGGGATTGGTAGCAGGGGGCGGATTTGAACCGCCGACCAAGGGCTTATGAGTTAGGGGGTCGGCAGGACCGAGCGGATCTAACTGATCACCCGCCAGATTCGAATCTTGCAGGGATCCTGCAGGGGAAACGTGCAGGTCGCGACGAGCCCGCGCTCGCTTAAACACGCTTCTGCGGGTGTCGCTACGATGGATCTGTCTCGCTCGAGATCTGTGGAGCGCGACATCGCCGCGGCTACAAGTGCGTGATCTGAGCACGCAAGCCGAGCGTCGACCGGCGGGGCCACTTGCGGTCGGTCGTGACGAGCAGGTCCGCGTCCATCACGATCGCGGTGGCCACCACCAGGGCATCCGGAAGTCGCATCCGCTGGCCATGGCGCGCCCGTAGCCCGGCTGCGGCCAGAGCGATCGCCGGGTCAAGAGACACGATGCGGATCGGGAAGCGCTCGATGAATGCCTGCACCTGCGCGCTTTCGGTGGCGCCACGACGGGCTGGGCCCACGAGTGCCTCTGCGTACGCCGAGGCGGGGAGGGCGACGGTGTCGCCTCCTGTACTGGCGGCGGCGAGCATCCGGCGCGCCGCCGCGTGATGAGCGTCCGTGGCGTCCATGAAGCCGATGAGGACCCCAGCGTCGATAACGATCAGGCCCATTCGTCGCGAAGCCGGTCGAGTTCGTCACGGTCGTAGACGCCCGTGAGCCGTCCCGCGAACTCACCGACGACATCCGCTTCGCGTTGCAGGACGACCCGGCCCGGACCGTCGACGGTGGCCACGAGGCGCTCGCCTACGCGGAGGCCCGCCTCCTGCAGCGCCCGCACCGGGATTGTCACCTGGTGTTTGCTACTGATCCGGGTGCGCTGAGTTCGACCGGTGTTCTTTACTTCTGGCATAGAAGTAAAGATACCAGTCACATGGGGACGGTGGCAACGGGCTGCAGGAACGGTCGCTGCGTGCCACGCCCCCCTTAAACACGCCTCGCTGAGACTTGATACGATCCCTGTGTACATCTGATCTGTTGAGCCTGTTTGGGACCGAGCGTCAGCGAACGCCAGTGCCCCCGGAAAGGGAGCTGGCGTTTTGTCTGTCACACGCACCACATCCACACGTAATTCCGCGTTCTTCGCGGCGCTGCCCGCCTACCTCGGCGGCAAGCGCCGCCTGTGTCCGCTGATCATGTCCGTCCTGCGGGACTTCGTCCCCTGTGATCGGCGGCACGAGTTGACGCTCGTCGACCCGTTCTGCGGCGGCGGCGCGGTCGCGCTCTACGCCAAGGCGCAGGGCTTCAGCGTGGTGGCCTCCGATGCCGCCGAGCGGTCGGCAGTCGTCGCACGCGCGCTGATCGCCAACTCGAGCACGCGACTCCGGCCAGCGGACGTACTCGACCTCTTCCGTGAGCCCGAGCCGGGCTACTCCCGGGTCGCCCAGACGTTCGTACCCGAGGTATTCACCACCGATCGTGCGCGCTGGCTGGACCGAGCGCTGGCCCGCGCGGCGTTGCGGCCCGAACCCGTACGCAGTCTGTTGCGCCTCGTCATCGTCCGCGTGGCGCTTGCCGCGCAGCCGATGTCGTTGCTGACCGGAACAGACGCCGGGGCTGCCGCCACGGGCGACTATGACC
>CAYGHU010000133.1:0-4719 GCA_964349785.1 uncultured Dehalococcoidaceae bacterium
CCACCGCCCGCGCGGCGGCTCCTGATGACGCAGTTGCTTCCCAATATTCGAGCACGGCGATCGCGCTCAGCGCGCGGGTATCGAGGTACGGCGTCGGGTCATCGAGCGCGGGCAGCCCCGCCTCGAACGCGGACGCGTACGGGCCGGCAGGGAGTACCGCGGTCGCTCGCGCGAGTGCGTGCATGGCCCGCGCCTGCCACGGGCCGCCACGAGGCCTCGATGTTGGCGTGGTGAGTTGTCGTTCTCCGGCCCAACTGGCGATGAAGTTGACGAACGCACCGTCCTCCTGCTGCATCGCGCAGGTGAACGTCAGCAGGCCCTCGGCCCGCCCGCGTGCCCACGGGAACCCGTGTCGTCGCCAGGCCTCGAGGTAGAGCAGCGCGGCGCGGGCGGCGTCGTCGACACAGGCGACGCCCTCGAAGCCGGACTCCGCTGCCGGCGGCAGGTCGAAGTCGGTGCCATCCGGATGGGCGTAGATGGCGGGCGCGAGCGCTCCCGCAGCGAGTGCGGGGACCGGTCGCAGCAGCCGGTTCAAATGTCGAATCACGGTGCAGGCCAGATGTGGGTGAGGCATCTCGATCGCCGGGAGCGCCAAGTGGTGAAAGGGCTACAGTGGATCGACCGGGCTGAGCCCCTCGGCAGAGCCCGAGCGGCTGTCACTGTGATCCCCGTGGAAGGCAACACATTGACCAGTATCCCCGGGTCCCCGGACACGTTCGTCAGCCGCACCGGGTTCGACGATCTCTTCAAGCGGCACCCCAGCAATCCGATCCTCGCGCCGGCCCGATGGCCGTACGCCGCAAACAGCGTCTTCAACCCGGGCGCGGTGCGTCTCCCGACTGGTGAGACGCTGCTGCTCGTCCGCGTGGAGGATCGACGCGGTGCGTCGCACTTCACCGTCGCGCGGAGCGCGGACGGCATCACCGGGTGGAGGATCGACGACGCACCCGCAATGACACCACTCCCTCAAGAGTATCCCGAGGAACTGTGGGGCATCGAAGACCCGCGGATCATGTGGCTGGAGGAGCTCCAGCGGTATGCGGTCACGTACACCGCGTTCTCACGCAACGGTCCGCTCGTCGCGCTCGCGCTGACCGAGGACTTCAAGACCTTCGAACGGCGAGGACCGATCACACCGCCCGAGGACAAGGACGCCGCACTCTTCCCGCGCCGGATTGCGGGACGGTGGGCGCTCATCCACCGACCGGTGGCGACCACGGCCAACTCGAAGGCCAATATCTGGCTCTCGTTCTCGCCCGACCTGAAGCACTGGGGCGACCACATGATGCTGATGGAGGCGCGGGACGGGTCGTACTGGGACGCCGGGAAGATCGGGCTGTCACCCCCGCCGATCGAGACGGATGCTGGGTGGCTGATGATCTACCACGGCGTCCGGCACACCGCGTCTGGTGCCCTGTACCGCATGGGCCTCGCACTACTCGACCATGACGACCCGCGGATCGTGATCCGTCGCGGCTCAGACTGGGTATTCGGGCCGTCCGCCGGATACGAGTTCATGGGCGACGTACCCAATGTGGCCTTCTCATGCGGCACGGTCGTAGACGAGAGCACTGGCGAGATGCGTATGTACTACGGCGCCGCCGACACCTCGATTGGTGTAGCCACGGCGAAGGTCTCTGAACTGCTCGATTGGCTGCGCGCCAACGGTTAGCCGACGAGCGTCCCCGCCTGGATGAGCGCAACCAGCGTACCGACCACCCGCGCGGGCGCGTACGGCATCGTGTCGTGACGGCCTCGTCCTGCGGCCAGCAGCTCCAGCGCGCCGAGGGCGCCGAGGGCGCCCGCGATGGCGGTCGACGACTGCCGCAAGATCCTTTTTAGGGCCTGCCGAATAGGCGCCCGCGAATATCCGTCATCCAGAATGATCGCTTCCGCTGACCATCGAATCTCCTACGACAGCCCAGCCAAGACGCCCGCGCTCAACTTCGAGATGCTGGCCGCGCGGATGCCGCAGGCACTCACCGCGATCCGGCGCTGGGTCGCCGAGGCTGATGGTGACGAATTGGGGCTGCTGCTTGGTGCGCTCAACGCGCGCATGACCGCATCGCGGACGCAGGTCGAAAATCAGCGGCGAAGTGCCAGTGATCGACTCATCGGACTATGCGGATTTTTCTCACCACTGCACGAACATCGGTATGGAAGTTCGTCTGTGATAAACGCAACGGAGCCAGTGCGCTTTCGATGCGTCGTTTCCCTGGGATGCACAACCGTGGCGATCCCACCCTTGCACCAGTCGTGGCCCTGAGCAGCGCAGCCCCCACGCCGCGCGGCGGGCCCAGTTCACGCACGCGTATCCGCCGGACGCACGCGGAGCAGACGAATCCCCATCGGTATCACTGCGATCCCGAACGCGATCCATGCGACGACGGAGATCACGACGATTCCGGAGATGAGCCCGACCGGTGCGAGCGCGGTCAGACCCAGCGCCCAGCTTCGTGACCGAGGCAGCACACCGGCCCTAGCAGTTCCGATTGCGAGGAGGATGAAGCCGAATACGAGCGCTGGTCCAGCGAGATTGACGATGTTGGGCGTGGTCTCGCCGTTCTCGAGTGCTGTTGCTGCGGCTGCGCGGTCGGCCATGCCGGCCAACTCGATCCCGAGGTAGTCGATGCCAAGAAAGAAGGCTGGCCCGAACAGGCCGATGGTCGCGAGCGCCCCACCGGTGCGCCCCAGGTGTGGGTGCGTCGGTGTCACCGCGGCGGCGATGCCGGCGACGGCGAAAACGGTGAGGACGACGCCGGCGATGGCGATGTTGAGCGCGACGGTCGCGCGCGCCTCGTTGTCGGCGAAGGCGGCGAGTCGCTCGGCCGGGCTACCCTCGTAGATCCCGATCAGCAGCGCGGCGCCCGCCATGAGCAGGATCGGGGCGGCGACCATGCTCGCACCCGTGAGGTGCGCTCCCAGCGTGACCTCCTCAATACGCTGCTCGACGTTGACGGTGTTGGTTGTAGCGGCCACGCTGATCCTCCTGGCCTGCGGACATTAACTTGAATCACCTTATAATGAATAACTGTATGATAAACTGATGGACGAGACAAGACCCTATCACTCGGCGCAGCGCCAACGGCAGGCGGAACAGACTCGGACCCAGATTCTGACGACTGCGAGACGGCTCTTCAGCGAGCGCGGGTACGCATCGACGGCGATCGGCGATATCGCCGCCGGCGCGGGCGTCTCGGTGCCCACGGTCTACGCTAGCGTCGGTGCCAAGCCGCAACTGGCACTGTCGCTGGTGGAGTTCATCAACGATGAAGCGGACATGGCATCACTCGCCGCTGCACAGTTCGCCGCGACCACACCGCACGAGCTGATCGCCGCCAACGCCCATCTCACCCGCGTGCTCCACGAGCGGTGCGGCGACATCATCCGTGCGCTCCTATCCGCCGCGGCGTCCAGCCCGGAAGTAGTGCCGGCGGCGGCGGAAGGCCGGAGGGTGCATCGCGAGGGCTGTCACGCTGTCGCATCCCGTCTCCAGTCGATGGGCGCCCTCGCCAAGGACTTGGACGTCGCTCGAGCCGGTGCCGTCCTCGCCACCTGCACCTCCCCCGAGGCCATCGAACGTCTCACCGCCGAGCACGGCTGGACCTTCGACGAGGTCGAGTCGTGGCTGACCGCAGCGATGATGCGACTCCTCGTGCATAGCGGGCGGCGGCCGGCACGAGTCGATGCGGCGGCCGTCACGGACGTGGCCGATCCGCGGCTGTAGCCGTCCCTACTGAAAGGCCGTAGTAGCCAGGGCGACACCTCGTTGGGGCTGGCGTCCCGATAGGGTCGGCAACCCATGGATGTTCCGTCGCGCACCCGCCGTACGCCGGAACGATTCGCGGGCCTCGACATCGTCCAATCCAACTCGTCCACCACCTGAACCGCCTACGCGGCGTCCTGCAAGCGCGATGGATGGGACTGCTGGTACGCAACGACCACCGTCGGTTCGCAGATGGTGGCCGTAAACATGGACTTCACTGTCATCGGGGCCGACATCGTTCCTTGCTTTCACCGCAAGGGAGGCGGGTTCCTAATGCCCGATGGCAAGGGGCATTGGCGTTCAACGAATCCGCCCGCACACCAGACGCTGATTGACAATGCCGACGTCGCGCAGGCGGGGAAACTGAAGCCGCTTGTGAAGCTGTGTAAGGCGTGGAACATCGCAAACGGGGAGCACTTGAGTTCGCTGCACGTCGAAATGTTGGTCGAGCGGATGTGGCGAGGACACTCGATCGGCGCGTACTCCCACGCGGTGAAAGAGACGATCCGCGTGTTGCCCTTGTGGCTGGCTACATCGCTGGACGATCCATGGGAGGGCGGCACTCGGATCGACACCTACCTCACAACTCAGACTCGCGAACAGATTGTCCGCATGCTGAACGAGGACGCGAAGTCGTCGGCTGAGGCGGAACAGTTCCGGCAGGACGGTGAAATGGCGAAGGCGTTCGAGAGGTGGGGCTCGGTCTACCGTCAACACTTTCCGGCGTACGGCTAGCCAGCACCGCAGGGGTGCTACAGCTGCCTACTTTTCGTCACCACTGAACGAACATCGGTATGTCCGTTCGCCTGTGCGTAACCAGGCCGCGCTCGAGCTGCGGTTCCGATCCGTAGTCGCCTTGTTCAATAGTTAGTAGAAGCCCACCCGTCGCCTCGTCCCCTATTGGGCTGGTTGACTCGTACATCAGGTCATCGAGCGACCGAGATGGTCGAAGG
>CAYGHU010000134.1:0-4658 GCA_964349785.1 uncultured Dehalococcoidaceae bacterium
TCGACAACCAGCTGCGCGGGCGCGCGGGGCGGCAGGGCGACCCGGGCTCCTCGCGGTTCTTCGTCTCCTTCGAGGACGACATCATGCGCCGGTTCGCGCCGGACTGGCTGCCGGGGCTGATGGGCCGGCTGGGCATGAACGACGACCAGCCGCTGGAGTCGAAGATGGTGACGCGGGCCATCGAGCAGGCGCAGCAGAAGGTTGAGGCGTACAACTTCGACATCCGGAAGCACGTGGTCGAGTACGACGACGTGATGAACACGCATCGCGACGTGATCTACACCGAGCGCGACAAGGTGCTGGCGGGGGAGTCGATGCGGGACACCGCGTTGACGATGGTGATCGAGGAGGTTGAGGCGCAGGGTGAGGCGCTGCTCAGCGCGGCGCCGCGAGACCCGGAGGGGTTCCTGGCGCAGTTCGAGACGATTGTGCCCCTCGACGGCGCGTTTATGGCCGCCGACTTCGAGGATGCGCCGGTGGACGAGATCCTCGACCGGGTGGTGGAGGCGATCGAGCGGAAGTACGAGGAGCTGGAGGAGCAGACCGGCGAGGAGGGGCAGCGGCTCATCGAGCGGTTCATCCTGCTGCGGACGATCGACACGCTGTGGATCCAGCACCTGACGGCGATGGACGAGATGCGCCAGGGCATTGGCCTGCGCGCGTACGGCAGCTCGGACCCGCTGGTGGCCTACAAGCACGAAGCGCACGACATGTGGGACCAGCTGCTGGAGAACATCCGCTCCACGGTGGCGCGGCAGCTCTTCCATGCGCGGCTGGTGAACGCACAGCCGCCCGCGCCCGCGCGCGTGCCGCGGAATGTGCGCGAGACGGGGCCGAGCGAGGAGCCGCTGGGCGCATCGCGGGGCGGCACGGCGACGGCGACGGCGACCCGCACGGAGACCGTGAAGAAGGTGGGCCGCAACGAGCTGTGTCCGTGCGGTTCCGGCCGGAAGTACAAGCGCTGTCACGGACAGGGCATCTGAGCGTGGCCCGCGCGACCGGCTCCCCCGTCGCGACTGCCCCTCGTAAGCGCCGGAGGCCGGGAGGGCCACTCGATCCGGAAGCGGGACGAGCGGCGTTCCTCGCGGCGCTGGAGTGCGGCGAGTCGTGGTATGCAGCGCTGCTCGATGTGGTGGCGCGCTGGGTGACGGCCGAGGAAGAGATCGACGGTATCCGGTATTCGTATCTCATTGGCGGTGAGGCGTTCGACTGGCTGCGGCTGGCCGAACGGCTGATCGAGGCCGCGGGGCCGCTGGTGCCTCGCGAGGAGGCGGAGCGGCTGCTGTTCCACGGCGAGCCGCCGGACGGTGGCGATGAGGCGTCGTTCGCGCGGGCGATCGGCGTGCAGAAGCATCGCGCGCACCTGAACTTCCAGTACGGCGTGGTGGTGGAGGAGGCGCTGCTCCTGTCAGCGGAGCTGGAGTTGCAGAAGGCCCGCCCCGTGAACGGGGCGCTGGAGGAGCCGGCGGACGTGCAGGCGTACGAGCGCGTCTACGGCAAGCCGCTCGCCGAGCTCATGCAGTTGTATCGGTCGGACACAGGTTCTCGCCTCGGCGAGCGGGTGCGGCAGTCCGACTGGCATGCGTTCACGTACTGGTGCTCCAAGTACCGCTTCAAGATGGGGGAGCCGGCGCGGGTGGCCTCGGACACGCGGAAGGCGCTGGCGCTGCTGTCGCGGATGCAGGCGGAGCGGCCTCGGCCGAGCCTGGCGGTGCCGGAGGACGCGGACGTGATCGAGGCGTAGCCCTCACCCCCGGCCCCTCTCCCCCGAAGCGGGAGAGGGGTGACTTTGCTGAGCGCATGTCGCGGGTCCGAGACTCAGTGGGAGGCGCTGGCGCTGCTGTCGCGGATGGAGGCGGTGCCCTCACCCCCGGCCCCTCTCCCCCGGCGGGGGCGAGGGGTGACTCCAGTCCCGCGGAAGTTGCGGGGTCGAGTCTCAGTGAACGCATAGGCCGGTGGGGGGGACCCGCACATCTACCCTCAGGGGCGTCTTCTTGAACCTCCAGCAGGTGGCTCCGCAAGAGCCGCCGGCCCGCTTCCCGCAGTGACAGCGCATCCAGTAGTGTTCGCTGCCGAAGCTGTATT
Organism: uncultured Dehalococcoidaceae bacterium; assembly: GCA_964349785.1. Lineage (GTDB taxonomy): Bacteria > Chloroflexota > Dehalococcoidia > UBA2979 > UBA2979 > JAIBBD01. Next base: position 2,086 of record CAYGHU010000134.1, read on the forward strand.
GCCGCTGTGGGCGCTGTCCGGGGGTGGACGTGCAGGGTGATCCGGATGCCGCACCGGAGCTGAAGCGCTCGTTGCAGTTGTGGCAACTGGTGGTGTCCGGGGTCGGGATTGTCATCGGCGCGGGTATCTATGTCCTCGTGGGGGAGGCGGCAGCGGACGCGGGGGGGCTGCTGTGGCTGGCGTTTATCGTCGCTGGGGTGCTGGCGGCGCTGACGGGTCTCAGCTACGCGGAGCTGGCGGGGCTGTTCCCAGCCGCCGGCGCTGAGTATGAGTTCGCCCGCCACGCGTTCAATGAGTTCATCGCGTTCATGGCCGGGTGGATGATGGTCGCGGCGCTCATCGTGGCGGCGGCAGCGGTCGCGGTGGGGTTTGCGCATTATCTGCAGTGGTTCTTTGACGTTGAGCTGGCGGCGGGCGCGGCGGGCCTGCTGGTGGTGCTGACGCTTGTGGTGGTGGCGGGCGTCCAGCGTTCGATCTGGATATCGGTCGCGCTCGTGATGCTGCAAGTCGGGGGGTTGCTGCTCGTCATCGCCGCGGGCGCGCCGCATATCGGCGAGGAGTCTCTCCTCGAGGGGTCCGGCGCCGGGGGCGTGATGGCCGCGGCGGCGCTGGTGTTCTTTGCGTTCATCGGTTTCGACGAGGTCGTGACGCTGTCCGAGGAGACGCACGACGCAAGGCGCGCCGTGCCTCGGGCGTTGCTGCTGTCGCTGGGGATTTCCACGGTGCTGTACATCGTGGTCGGGGTCACGGCCGTGAGCGCCGTCGGCGCCGATGCACTGGGGCGGTCCTCGCAACCGCTGGGGCTGGTCATTGAACAGGACATCGGCGCGCGCGCCGGCGACGTCGTGGCGTTCATTGCGCTCGCCTCCACCGCGAATACGACGCTGCTCGTCCTTACGTCCGCCGCCCGCATGATCTTCAGCATGGCGCGGGGCGGCGCGCTGCCTCCGGTCTTTGCCACGCTCACTCCTCGCACGCGGACTCCGTGGCTCGCCGCCCTGGCCGCCTGCGCGGTCGCTGTCCCGTTCACCCTCGGCGGGCGTATTGAGCTGATCGCGGAGGTGACGAACTTCGCCATCTATATCCTCTTCGTGGGCGTGAACCTCGCGGTGATCCGGCTGCGCAGGCTGCTGCCGGACGAGCCGCGCCCATTTCGCGCTCCGGGCGCGGTCCGCGGCGTGCCGGTGACGGCGGCCCTCGGCGTGCTGACGAGCGTGCTGCTGCTCTTTTACATCGAGCGGACCGCCTGGCTGCTGGGGGCGTTGATGGTGCTGCTGGGTATCGCGGCGTGGCACGCCGGGCCGTATCTGGGGCGGAAGCCGCTGCGCGGGCCGGGCGATGAGTCCTTACGGGGGCGGTAACGGGCGAGTGGTCCTCGAACGAGTGTGGGCGCGAGCAGCGGATCATGGGGCGGTCGTGCTTCAGGCGTGACCCGCGTTACGGGAACATCGGAGCCACGGACTGGCAGGACGCGCGCTGCACGAGGCGTTCGACCTCGACAAGGCGTAGCGGGCGCTGGAGCCTCGGCAGGGCTGTGGCATCGCTGTACACTGAGCTGCCTGGCAGGAGCGCGGGAGGGCGGGCACGTGAGCGAGAGCCGGTACGTCTTCGACAACGCCGCTGAGCGACAGACCCGGGAGCGCTTCGCCGCGCTGCCCCGCATATACGATCCTGGCACGGTCCACCTGCCCGAGCGGAGACGGTCCTGGCGCGACTGGCCGCGGCACTCAAGCCGGGAGGCTGGCCGCTCGTGGAGTAGTCCGACTCGCTGTCTATGTGGCCCGACCCCACGCTCAACCCCACCGAGCGCCGGCCGCGGCTGTACGACTCGCTGTACCGGGTGATGGCCGAGCGCGGTGTCAACGTGCGCCTGGGGCTGTTGTTCGACCGGGTCAGCCTACAGGCAGGCGAGTCCCACCACCAATTGGTCAAACTCCGCAAAAAGAACATGGCGGACACATTTTGAGAAATATCGCACTCGCAGGAACGATAGCAGCTACAACAATTGGAGTAGGATTATTAGTAACAGATAGAATGATGGGTGGAGAAGATCCGGGAGAAGTTGATTCTCATACAACAGCAGGTCAAACTGTGAATGTAGAAACTTCAGGCTCGGGTATTCTGCCAGCAGGCACAGCGGTAGTTGATACTAGGACCGGTAAAACGCTTGGGTCAAATCCGGGAAATCCTCCCACTGAAACCCCAACTCCAACAGTTGAGGCAAAAAAGGAAGCCCCTTTTCCATATAAATTGGCAGAAGGGAGCGAGGTTGAATACAAAGGACCCCAGTTAACTGTCAAGTTTGGAGTAGAGGAAGCTTTAGCAAATAGGCCGGAAGATCACAAAACAACTGTAAATGGGAGAGAGCTCAATTCACCACCTATTAGAAAAGTGGAACTTAGTAATACGGATATAAACACAATCGCAACTGATAAATTTCCAAATGGAATGAGTCAAGAAGAAATGGTGCAAAGGCTAAATGACGCGGTATTAATTGGGATGCTTCCTTTCGTCAATAATATGCCTGAATATGCCAATAGTAAATTAGACATTGAAGGACTTAAGGATATAGT
>CAYGHU010000135.1:0-2623 GCA_964349785.1 uncultured Dehalococcoidaceae bacterium
CGTGGGGACGGTGTGCTCCGCGCCGGTGGACCACCCGGAGGGGCTACTGCTGGCGGTGGAGGATGCGCTGGCTGTGCCGGCGCTGTAGCGCCTCAGCGCCTCGCGGGGGGCAAGCACAGGGCCAAACAAACGAATCAAACGAACCATGGGCGCAGATTCGGATTTGATTCGTCCTTTTGTTTTTTCGTTTTTTTGCGGCCTCGGCGCGGGGGTGTGGACGGGTTGCAGCCGCGTGTCCGGGGCTGGCGAGGGCCGGTGGGCGTCATGGCGTCGCTCCTTGGAAGGCGCTTTGGTGAGACAGGATAGGGCTGGGGGCGGCGTGCTTAGAGGGGCGGATGGCTCGGCCTCGATGGCGGCCGGGGGAGCGCCTCGGTAGCTCCGCTGGCGGAACAGCGGTGCAGGCGGCTACCATCCTGCCATGTCCGAGTTCCGCCCGAACACGCTGTACTACGGCGACAACCTCGACGTGCTCCGCGACTTTCCCCCGGAGTGCGTGGACCTGGTGTACCTCGACCCGCCGTTCAACTCGAACCGCTCGTACAACGTCCTGTTCAAGGAGGCGAGAGGGGCAGAGGCCGAGGCGCAGATCGAGGGGGGCGCCGAGGGCTCGGAGGCGGCGCTGCGAGCGGCGGGGCTGCACCAGCGGGCGCTGCGGCTGCGGTGGAGGATGCGCTGGCTGTGCCGGCGCTGTAGCCGCCGCGCGACGCGGCGATGCTCAGGCAGCTGGGGCTGCCGCCGGACCGCGAGGGGGTGGCGTACGTGTGCGTGGGGGGACGGTGTGCTCCGCGCCGGTGGACCACCCCGAGGGACTCCTCGCCGCGGTGGAGGACGCCCTAGCAGCCCCGACCTACTAGCGAGCCTCGCGAGGTGCTATCCTCGCGGCGACCTGTTCTCGTAGCTGGTTGTGGAAGAGCCTGAGGCGACCTCGGGCTTTTCCGCGTTTGCGGTGAATGCCCCTCATCACCTTCACTGCTCACACAAGGGACACCGCTTAGACTCCATCCCTCGAATTCAGGAATCCTACTTATTGGGGATGGGCTGTGACTCCCAGCGCTGTACGGAGCGTCAGAGTTGCACTAATGTTCGGATCATGACAAAGGGCGTTGTCGCACCCGCACCGAGTCTCGGCACGAGCCGACTACTCTCCTCAGCTGAGCTTCGACGCGTGCATGCAGGTCTTTCTATTCCCAGCACGCAACGGGCGCAACTAGGTCAGTTCTTGACTCCAGCGCCAGTGGCTCGGTTTCTCTCAGAGCTGTTCCTACTTAGCAGCGTCCCGGGGCGGCTCCTCGACCCGGGAGCCGGTACCGGTTCTCTTACAGCCGCATTCATCGATCGATGGCTCCGGGAGTCCCATGCGCCCCTGACCGCTACGACCGTCGAGATCGATGATCTTCTCTCGGAACCGCTCCAACAGACCCTCACTGAGTGTCAGCGCCTCGGGGTACGTACGGACTTAGTCTCGAGTGATTTCCTCCAGTGGGCCGCAGAGCAGATCGGCCTTTGGTCTTTTGGTGCTAATACACGCCGTTACGACTACATCATCATGAACCCGCCATATCGAAAAATCTCCGCCGACTCTGCTGAGCGCAAACTCTTGTCTGCGCTTGGAGTAGACGTTACGAATCAGTATGCAGCGTTCCTGGCGCTTGCGATTCGTTTATTGGCGCCCAACGGACAGCTCGTAGCGATTACACCGCGTAGTTTCGCCAACGGCCCCTATTTCAGGAGCTTTCGAAGCGACTTTCTCTCTCAAGTGTCTTTCCGCAGAATCCACATCTACGACTCTCGCGATGTTGCGTTCGCCGATACAGATGTCTTGCAGGAAAATGTCATTTTCCATGTCATGCAAGGATCTCCGCCTCCGACTGTTACTATCAGCTCTAGTCGCGATCCGAATGACGACTCGATTACTCTCCACGACGTCCCATATGAGAGCGTTATTAGATCGAGTGATCCGGATCAATTCATTCACCTTCAAATGGACGATACCGATCGTAGGTTGTCTGAGCGGATGCTTTCACTTCCGAATTCATTAACGGATCTTGGACTCTCAGTATCGACTGGCCGGGTAGTAGATTTCCGTCTTCGGCCTCATCTCCATCAGTATCCGATGCCGGGTGATGCGCCCTTAATTTATCCAGGAAACTTTGAGAACCGACGGGTACGCTGGCCTCAAGACAATGCTCGTAAACCTAACGCGATCGCCGTGAATAAGGAAACAGACTCACTGCTGCTGGAGAATGGGACGTACGTATTAATCAAGAGGTTCACGGCAAAGGAGGAGGCGCGCCGTGTTGTGGCGGTCATCTCGGACGCTGAACGTGTCCCAGGTCCCGTAGTTGCGTTTGAGAACCATCTCAATGTGTTCCACCAGAACGGCGGGCCACTGGACCACGACACAGCAAATGGACTCGCAGCATTCTTGAACTCGACTTTCGTTGACTTGTACTTCAGGCAATGGTCGGGTCATACTCAAGTGAATGCGACCGACCTTCGGTCGCTACGCTATCCTTCTCCCACAGAGCTGGTGGCGCTTGGTGCTGCCACTCGCAACCTTGACTCCAGTCCGAGCCAGATTGACCTCGACAACCTCGTCTCGCAGCATATCGTGGGATTGAGT
>CAYGHU010000135.1:2633-4586 GCA_964349785.1 uncultured Dehalococcoidaceae bacterium
CGCGAGGCAGAGGACGACGTTCTTATGGCGCATCAACGAGTGAATGAAGCCATGGATATCTTGAGGCAGATCGGGATGCCTAAGCAGCAAACCAATGAGCGATCTGCACTGACATTGCTCGCGTTATTGGCTCTTACGCCAGACAGGGCATGGGCAGATATCGAAGCGCCATTTATGGGCATTACTCCGATGATGGAATTCATGGCTCTGCATTACGAGAAAAACTACGCTCCGAATTCGCGCGAGACTGTGCGCCGCCAGACGATCCATCAATTCATGCAGGCCGGCATTGCTGTGCAGAATCCTGACGATCCGCAGCGGCCAACAAATAGTGGGAACACTGTTTATCAGGTGCCCGCTAGGTTTATCGAGATCCTACGTCAGTATGGGACTGACTCTTGGAATATCGTGCTCCAGGAATGGCTCGATGACAAGCCCACTTTAGTTGATCGTTATGAGCGTGCACGCCAGATGAACATGATTCCAGTTACGCTTCCAAATGGTTCGTCTGTTGAATTGTCCCCTGGCGGTCAAAACCCGCTAATCAAGGCTATCGTCGAAGATTTCTGTCCGAGATATACACCTGCAGGACAAGTCTTGTACATCGGGGACACTGGAGACAAGTTTGCGGTTTGGGAGACTAATACCCTGGCAGGACTTGGTGTTACCGTCGATGAGCACGGCAAGATGCCCGATGTCGTTGTACTCGACACGAATCACAACTGGCTTGTACTGGTCGAAGCAGTAACAAGCCATGGACCCATCGATCCGAAACGACGGGAAGAACTCGCCGCAGTCTTTGGTAGCGCAACTGCCGGCATCGTGTATGTGACAGCCTTCTTCGATCGAGAAACGTTCAAGAACTATCTGGGAACTATTTCTTGGGCAACGGAAGTCTGGGTAGCTGAGACTCCCACACACCTCATTCATTTCGACGGCGACCGATTCCTCGGTCCATACGAGTAGTCCACCCACATCGACGCGGAGCGGCTGACGCTCGACCATCAGCAGGTGCTGATCTCGGTGAAGGGCGGGGGCACCTCGGTGCGCGACGTGCGCGACCTCGTGGGGACGGTGCAGCGGGAGCAGGCGGCGATGGGCGTGCTGGTGACGGCGCATGCGCCGACGCGGGAGATGGCGCGCGAAGCCTCGTCCGCCGGGCTGTACCGCTCCACGTGGGACGGCAGCACGTATCCGAAGATCCAGATGCTGACGGCGAGCCAGATCGTGCACGGGCAGCGCATCGACATGCCCTCGCAGCGGGGGATGCGGCAGTACCAGCAGGCGCCGCGGGCGCGGCGCGGGGCGCAGGGGCGGATGGAGCTGTAGCGGGCGGTGGGTTAGATCCGTGTCCCGCTCAGACGCCGAGTAGCCTCTTCAGCCTGACGTGTGTCCGTCCATCTGTCCGTCCATCGCTCGCGGCGGCGCTGATGCCCCTATGATGCGTGGACACCGGGACAAGCCGAAGGAGTGGGCAGATGGCAATGGCAGTGGTGCAGCACAAAGTCCAGGACTATGAGACCTTCCGGAAAGTGTACGACGATTTTGCGCCGCAGCAGCGGGCGGGCGGGGTGACCTCGGCGAGCGTGTACCAGGCGAAGGACGACCCGAACAACGTGCTTATCCTGCATCACTTCGGCTCGGCCGCGGAGGCTGAAGCGTTCATGGGAAACGAGGAGCCGCACACGGCGATGGGGCGCGCGGGTGTGGTGGGTGAGCCTCGGATCGAGTTTTTCGAGGAAGCGTAGCGCTCGACGCTGAGCCGGCAATGGATGGAGCGGGGGCCGGAGACGGCCCCTCCTCGATCGGGCCTGATTCCGCCTCGGAGGGTGTGCGCCGGCAGGAGGGGCCGCATCGAAGCGGCCGCTCTGGCAGGGCCCAGAGCCGGGGCTTAGTAGTCCTGCGTCCCGAAGATGCGTGCGGCAATCGCCAATGGCAAGATCGTCCAGCACC
>CAYGHU010000136.1:0-4555 GCA_964349785.1 uncultured Dehalococcoidaceae bacterium
TGTTTTTACAAGTTCGAATTGTTAACGTCCCCGCGACCGCCGGCGTTCCGCGCCGCTAGGCTTGCGGCCACACCCGGCCTCCCCGCGCCTTGCCCCCGCGTGCTATCATCGATGAAGACAACGCCTCCTCCGTGAGACGTGGGCCAGCGCCCACGTTTTTTTTCGCAAGCGGCCAGACGAGGCAGGTACGGACGGGCCCTTCGAGGGCTACGGCCAGGACAGAGGGACATGAAGAACGACTTCATCATCGCCATCGCGCAGCTCTCCGCGGAGAAGAACCTCGACAGCGCCACGGTGTTCGAGGCCGTCGAGGCCGCCATGGCCTCCGCGTTCAAGAAGGATGAGCTCCAGTACGCCGACATCGAGGTCAAGATCGACGTGCAGGACGGCGACATCGCCGCCTGGCGCCGCTACCTCGTCATGCCCGACGACGAGATCGAGGACGACGAGATCCAGGTGTCGCCGGAGCGCGCGCGGGAGATGGGGTTCCCGGACGCGCGGGTAGGCGACTACGTGCGCGAGGCGCTGGAGCAGACGGTGCAGACCGGCCGCATCGCCGCGCAGACCGCCAAGCAGGTGGTGCTGCAGCGGCTGCGCGAGGCGGAGCGCGAAGTCGTCTTCGACGAGTTCACCAGTAAAGAAGGTGAGCTGGTCTCCGGGACGGTGCTGCGCGTCGAGCCCGGCCGGCGGCAGATCATCATCGACCTGGGCCGGTCGGAGGCGGTGCTCCCCGCCTCAGAGCAGGTGCGCGCGGAGCACTACCGCGTGGGGCAGCGGCTCCGGGTGTTCGTGAAAGAGGTATATCGCGCCTCGAAGGGGCCGCAGGTCGTCGTCTCGCGTTCGCACCCGGACCTGCTGCGGCGGCTGTTCGAGTTGGAAGTGCCGGAGGTGGCGCGCGGGCTCATCGAGATCATGGGCGTGGCGCGCGAGCCCGGCTACCGCTCCAAGGTGGCCGTGATCTCGCGGCAGCAGGGCATCGACCCGATCGGCGCGTGCGTGGGCCTGCGCGGTTCGCGCATCCAGAACATCGTGAACGAGCTGGGCGGAGAGCGGATCGACCTGATCCGTTGGGACCCTGACCCGGTGGCGTTCGTCGCCAACGCGCTCTCACCGGCGGAAGTCGTCTCCATCCGCATCGACGAGGAGACGAACACCGCGTTCCTCGCGGTGCCGGACAAACAGTTGAGCCTCGCCATCGGCAAGGAGGGGCAGAACGCCCGCCTGGCCGCGCGGCTCACCAAGCGGCGCATCGACATCCAGGCCGAGAGCGTGCTCATCAACGCTGGACAGGATCTCTATCAGCCGCCCCGGCCGAACATGGACGCAATCCCCCTCGCGGAGCGTCCGGGGCTGCCCACGTTGCCCCCAGCACCGCTCGAGGTAGCGCCGTCGCAGGCCGCATACGCGCGGCCGGGACTGCCCGGAGAGCGGCCGGCCGCCCAGCCGCTTACCGAGCCGCTTCGGGTCGGTGCGGCGGAGGCAGCGCCACTGTCGCCTGAGGCGGAAGCGGTCGCGGCCTTCCAGGCGCCTGCCGCCGCGGAGCCAGCAGCGGAGGCGCCCGCACGGCGCGCCCCAGAGCCGCAGGGTGGCGCACCCGGCCTGCGGTTCGGCGAAGAGGTCGCCGAGCGCCGCCCGCTCGACGAAGAAGCGCCCCGGCGCGGCGGCGGCCCGGTCCGGCGCGGACGCAAGGGCGCACCGGCGCCTGAGCGTGTCCGTCCCGCCGCCGCGGCTCGTCGCAGCCGCCGTTTCGAGGTCGACGAAGAGGACATCGAAGAGGGGCTGCAGGAGCTCCACGGCGAAGAGTTCGATTTCGGCTTCGAAGAGCCTGAAGAGGAATGAGGCACGCAGTTGCCCGCACCTCATGCTTCACGCCCCGGCGTCCGTCGCCAGCCTCAGCGCACCTGCGTCGCTTGCCGTGACACGGGCGAGAAGCGCGCACTGATCCGGCTCGTCCGCGGCCCTGACGGGCACGTTGGCCTCGACCCCACCGGGCGCTTGCCTGGACGCGGCGCGTACCTGTGTACGCGCCGGCAGTGCTGGGAACGCGCGCTCGCGCGGGCGGACGTCCTGGGGCGTGCCCTCAAAGTGACGGTGTCCGCCGAGGACCGCGTGGCACTGCTGGCGCAGGCTCCGCCGCCCCTCCCGGACGATGGATATGACGATCGACAAGAAAGAAGAGAAGGTGATGGACGATGACACAGGCCGAACAGCGCGTGCGCATCCCTCAGGCCGTCGTGGTCAAAGACCTCGCTGACCTCCTGGGCGTGACTCCGATCGATGTCATCAAGGAGCTGATGAAGAACGGCGTGATGGCGACGATCAACCAGGTCGTCGACTTCGATACAGCCGCGGTGGTGGCTACCGACCTCGGGTTCTCGCCGGACGAGGAAGGCACAGCGCCTGCCGTGGCCGATGCCAGTGCTGCGACCGAAGCCGCCGCACCGGAGAGCACATCGAGGCGCATCCTTGACGAGGGCGAGGGCGCGACGCCTCGTCCGCCGATCGTCACTGTCCTTGGTCACGTGGACCACGGCAAGACGACGCTGTTGGACTCCATCCGCCGCGCCAAAGTGGCCGCTGGTGAGGCAGGCGGCATCACCCAGCACATCGGCGCGTACCAGGCGAAGGCGCCCGACGGACGGACCGTCACCTTCATCGACACGCCCGGCCACGCCGCGTTCACCGAAATGCGTGCCCGTGGGGCGCAGGTGACCGATGTCGCCATCATCGTGATCGCGGCGGATGACGGGCTCATGCCGCAGAGCCGCGAGGCGATCGACCACGTCCGTGCCGCGAATGTGCCGCTGGTCATCGCGCTCAATAAGATCGACGCCAACAACGCCAATCCCGACCGCGTGAAGCAGCAGCTCATGGAGGTCGGCCTCGTGCCGGAAGAGTACGGCGGCGACACCGTCGTCGTCCCCGTCTCCGCCCTGAAAGGCGAAGGCATCGGCGACCTGCTCGAAAACGTGCTGCTGGTGGCGGACCTGCAGGAACTCCGCGCCGACCCCCGCCGCGATGCGGTGGGAGTCGTGCTCGAAGCGTCGACCGACCGGCATCGAGGCGTGGTCGCGACCGTGCTGGTGCAGACCGGCACATTGCATGTGGGCGACATAATCATTGCCGGTCTGGTCTACGGCAAGGTCAAGGCCATGACGGACGAGAACGGCCGTCGGGTGCAGGAAGTGGGGCCCTCAACCCCCGTCATCGTGCTCGGACTGAGCGAGGTGCCGCCGGCGGGCGAGCGCGTCACCGTCATGAAAGACGAGAAGGACGCGCGTGCCGAAGCCGAAGCCAGACGCCGGAAGCTTGAAGAATCTGGCGAGCAGACGGACGGCGTCACGCTTGAAAGTCTGTTTGGCGAGATCCACCGCGGACTGGTGCGCGATCTGAATATCGTGCTCAAGACGGACGTGCAAGGCTCCATCGAGCCACTCGTCCGGGCGCTCGAGGGCGCCAGCGTCGAGGGCGTGAATGTGAAGGTGATCCATGCCTCCGCCGGCACGGTCAATGAGTCGGACGTCAACCTTGCCGTCGCCTCGAAGGGCATCGTCATCGGGTTCAACACATCGCCTGAGCCCGGGGCGCGGAAGCTCGCCGAGGTGGAGCGTGTCGAGGTCCGCGAATACCGCGTCATTTACGACATCATCGACGACGTTGAGAAAGCGGTACGCGGGCTACTGCAGCCCGTATACGAGGAACAGGAAGACGGACGCGCCGAGGTGCGCCAGGTCTTCCGCATCGGCCGCCGCAACGCCATCGCCGGTTCGTATGTGCGAGACGGCGTCATCCGGCGGAACTCGCTGGCGCGCGTGTTCCGGAGTGGCGCAGTTGTCCATGAGGCTCGCATTGAGGGCCTGAAGCGGTTCCAGGAGGACGCTCGCGAGGTCGCCTCGGGCTTCGAGTGCGGCATCCAGGTCGATGGCTTCAGCGACTTCCAGGAAGGCGACGAGGTGGTCGCCTACCACATGGAGCAGACGCGCTGAGATCGGCGTTTCGGCCCGCGCGTCCGTCTCGCACCCAGAGGATCCGCCGATGACACGACGTATGGAGAAGGTGGCTGACCTCTTGCAGGTAGAGATATCCGACTTGCTGCGCCGCGAGGTGAAGCATCCCGCGCTGGCTGACGTGCTGCTCTCGATCACTCGTGTTGAAGTATCTCCGGATATGCATACGGCGCGGGTACATATCAGTCTGATGGAGGATGGCGATCAGGAGCCGGAGGTATTCGAGGCCCTCAGCCGCACGGAGCCGTTCCTGCATCGTGAGCTGATGAAGCGGTTGCATATGCGGACGGTACCCCGGCTGCGGTTCTTCCCCGATCACTCTATCGCTGAGGCCGATCGCCTCACGAGCCTGATGCGCGAGGTCGCGCGGGGCGAGGGGCGCGAACTGTAGCTGAATCTATCCGCACGTTTGCGTTGTACATGAAGACCGGGGCGTTCGCCCCGGTCTTGTGTTGTTGAGTCTTGCTTTGGCGGTCTGAGCCGCCCTCTTGCGGATCGCATGCATGACCGCCTCCAGCGAGCGACCGTGCACAGGCATGCGGCGGCGC
>CAYGHU010000137.1:0-4507 GCA_964349785.1 uncultured Dehalococcoidaceae bacterium
GCATTCCTCGGCGATGGTCCTGCCGGTGACGGTCATCATGTCGCCGTGGAGCTTGTCGGCCTCCAGCAGTCGCCTCGCGAGGAGCGGTGTGCCCCCGGCGCGGTCCATATCGAGGGCGACGTACCGGCCGCCCGGCCGCAGGTCGCCGATGAGCGGCGTCCGCTCACTGATCTCGTCGAAGTCGTCGATGTCCAGCTCGATGCTGGCCTCGCGCGCAATCGCAAGGAGGTGCAGCACGACGTTCGTCGAGCCTCCTGTCGAGGCGGCGGCGATGATGCCGTTCTCGATGGCGGCCCGCGTGACGATGTCGCGAGGCAGCTGGCCACGGCTCAGGACGTCCATCACCAGTCTGCCGGCTTGGCGGCCGACCTCGTCCTTGCGGGGGTCGGTGGCGCCGGAGGAGGCGGTGCCGAGCGGCGACAGGCCGATGAACTCCGTGACGATGGCCATCGTATTGGCGGTGTACTGGGCACCGCAGGCTCCCGCGCCAGGGCACGCGGCGTCCTCGATGGCTGTCAGTTGGGCCTCGGTGATCGTGCCAGCGGCGTGCTGGCCAATACCCTCGAACACGTCCTGGATGGTGATGTCATGGCCTTCGTATACACCCGGTGCGATGGAGCCGCTGTAGATGACGAGTCCGGGGATGTTGAGCCGAAGCAACGCCATGCTTGCCGCCGGAATCGTCTTGTCGCAGCCCACGATGATGACGGCCGCGTCGAATGAATAGCCGACGCCACAGAGCTCGATCGAGTCAGTGATGACCTCGCGACTGATGAGCGATGCTTTCATGCCTTCGGTACCCATCGAGATGCCGTCGCTGATGGAGATGGTATTCACTTCCATCGGCGTGCCGCCGGCATCCCGGATGCCGGCCATCACCTGCTGCGCAAGCGCTCGCTGGCTAAAGTTGCACGGCATGGTGCCGATCCACTCATGGGCGACCATGACGAGCGGCTTGCGGAGATCGTCCCCGGTGAGGCCAATCGACTTCAGGTAGGAACGCGCGGCCGCGCGTCCCGGCCCATCGAGGAGTGTGTGACTGCGGTGGCGGGGATCGAATGGCATGCGAACGGCTCCTGTGTCTGATGCGTGAGGAATCGAAGGCATCGTATCAAGGCGAGGCGGTTGTCTCATCTTCACCGGCCGAGACGGAGGGCTACTCGGCACTCCGTGCATGGCCGCGTATGATGCAGCGGGCGTTCGCATTGGTATGAGGGAGGCCGTATGTACCGGAAGATCCTGCTCACGCACGACGGTTCGGAGCTGGCGGGGAATGCCGTCTCGCACGCAACCGCGCTGGCGAAGGCGACAGGCGCGGAGGTTGTCGTGTTGCAGGTAGTGGACTCGGTGTCGCAATTGATGGCACAGATGACGACCGGCGCCATCGAGCCGCTGCCGGCCGGCCAGGTCACGGTCGAGATCGCCGAGGAATCGGTCGCCAGTCAGCATGCGGACGCGGAGGAGAACCTGGGCGCCGTGAAGGCCGCGCTTGAGGCGGAGGGCGTACAGAATGTCCGTGTGATCGTTGCCGAAGGACGGCCGCAGGACGCGATCATCGATGCAGTGAACGAACTCGACTGCGACCTTGTCGTGATGGCTACTCGCGGGCGAACTGGCCTGGGACGAGCGCTCCTCGGTTCGGTGGCGGATCACGTGGTACGGAACACGCCGAAGGCGGCCGTGCTGCTGATCCGGCCGGGGGAGTAGCGACGGGGCGGGATTAGGACTCCTCGGCCGAGTCGCCGGGACGCGGAAGCGGCATCTCCCGAGAGTGGCCATTGGAGCCGGGGCAGAAGTGCGGCTGGCCGGGGGCCTCGATAGGGCGGCCACAGAGGGGGCATGGCGGCCGCCCTGCAGCCACGACCTCGCCAATGACGCGGACGAGGGTGAGCGCGTCCGCGCGTCCTATCTCCAGGCGGAATGTGGGCGTATCGCCTCGGTCGAGGCCGGGCTGGTCATCGGCGAGCAATACCAGCCGGTCGGTGTCCGGATCGAAGTCGAGTCCCAGGCGGACGACTTGCATATCGACATCCGGGTGGTCAGCAAAGGAATCCAGTGCCGCCGCTTCCGCCGTTGTCTGGCCGCGATGGCGCGACCGATCAGCGAGCACCTGGGAAATCGCGCGGCCGAGTGTGGCGAGCTGTTCCTTCTCCATCCACAGGGCCGCGTAGTTCGCCCCGGCGCGGGCGCGGAGCCGGAACGTGCGCCGGCCCGGTTCGCCGATCGCCTCCGCGTCTATGGCATCGACGATTCCGAAGTCTATCAAGGGGCAGTCCTCCTTCAGGTGGGCGGAGCGTAGGGAGCGCTTCGCTCGGAGTCAACCAAGGCGAGCCCTCGTGTGGTTGGATGGTATCCGCGATCATGGCAGACCGCGCCTGTGAGTACGCAACCGCCGACGGAGCTACGAGAAGCGGCGACCGAGTGACCACCCGGCGGGTACGGCTAATATAGCCATATGCATATGCGTCCGGGTTGTTTTCTGCCGCCATGCTCCCTGTTCTTCGTGATTGCCGTGGTCCTCTGCACTGCATGTTCGACCGCTACCCCGGCTGTGGTGGTCGAGCAGCGCGCAGCCACTCCGGTGGCGACTCCGGAAGTGGCTGCCGTGGCTGCTTCGCGAGCGGTTGGCGGAGCCGTCACCATCGGAGCGGTAGGCGACCTCATGTTCGCGCGGGACATTACCACGCTCATGCAGGGGCGAGCGGGGTACCCGTTTGAGCGCGTGCTGCCGCTGCTTTCGGGGGTGGACCTGCTCATCGGCAATTTTGAAGGGACGTTCACCGATCGAGGGACTCCGATCGAGAAAATGTATGCGTTCCGGACACCACCTGAACTTGCCGGCACGCTGGCCTCGGCCGGGTTCAACGCTGTCTCGTTGGGCAATAACCATGCGGTCGACTTCGGTGCGGTGGGAATCCTCGATACGATGAATGCATTGCGAGGTGCTGGGGTTTTGTGGTTCGGGGCAGGCGCGGACGAATCGCAAGCGCGCGCGCCCCTGCTGCTCGAAGCGGGAGGCTACCGGGTCGCACTGCTCGGCTACAGCGGAGTCGGCGAATCGGTGTTCGCCACAGGCTCGTCGGCCGGCGTGGCGCGGGCGAGTGCGGTGACGATCCTGAGTGATGTCGAGCGGGCGAGAGGTGAGGCCGACTTCGTTATCGTCGTCATCCACGCTGGAATCGAGTACACACGTCAGCCCTCGGCGTGGCAGCGCGAGCTGGCGCACGCCGCCATCGATGCTGGCGCCGATGTTGTCATTGGCCATCATCCGCACGTATTGCAGCCGTGGGAGCGGTACGGAGATGGCTTGATCCTCTACAGTCTCGGCAACTTCGTGTTCGACCTCGATACGGACGACCTGGCGACGCTCGGCAGCGCCCCGTTCGAGACCGCCGTTGCGGTCATCACACTGACGCCGGACGCGCCGCCCGAGGTCGAGTTCCGTCCGGCCTACATCGACCCGATCGAAAACCGCCCACGCCCGACGGCCGCTGATGAGGCGGCCGGGATCCTAGGCATGCTCCAGGAACTACGCTCGCCGTAGGTGCGGCGCGGCGCGTCTATGGGAGGGTTAAGAACGCATCGACGATCTGCGCCTGCAACGGAGCGCTGGTGGTCTGGGGAAAGATCATCATCAGATTCTGGTTGAAATAGATGACGGCTGCTCCGACCGCACAACTGCCGTTTCGGTACTGTGGCCTGCCCGCGCCGACGACCCAGTCGACGTTCATCGCGGCGGCATCGGAATAGACCAGGAGCACCATTCGCTGCTCGTCGGCCGCGGCGGTCACGCGGTATGTCTTCGGCGTGGTGTGTGGGTTCTGACAGACAAACGGCTCGTTGACCTGGGTCGCGGTGAGTCCTCGCGACTGGAGTGCCGACGTCATGCCACCCTCGCTATATGGGGCGCCGGTGAGCAATTGCTGTGCGGCTGGGGTTGTCACTGCCGTCCCGGCATTGGGCGCGCCTCCCGCGGGCTGCGTGACCGCCGGTGACATCGGGGCGCCGTCCGATGGGCTGCCGACGCTGTCGTTCCCGTCACCCCCACCGAAGGACGTGATGAGTATGAACACGAGGATGAGCAGGACGGCTCCGACGACGGCGGTGACGATCCAGGCCTGGCGCGGGTCGCGGTCGAACTGTTCGCGCGTGTAGGCGGAGAGCCGCCTCGTCCCGTCTGTCGAAGCTGCGGCCGTTCGCTGCGCATACTCGCGACCTGTTGCTGCCGCTCGTTGTGCGCGTGGACGCCAAGTCGCCGCTAACGTGGCGACGCCCGCCCGGGTGCGGGTGAACGTCGCGCGGGACCAGGCCTGGGCTCGTGTGCATACGGCGCCAGCACGGGCGGAGGTGGCTGACGGGACTCGTGGAGCAGTTCCAGGCCGCTCCGCCGGGGCTCTCCGCGCCGGGCTGGGAGGAGGAGGCAGCTCCGATGGGATCCGGGCCGCAGGGGCCGGACGTCCGAGTGGGACAGCCTGCGGCTCGCGCCGCACGCGCTGCGGCGCGAGCC
>CAYGHU010000138.1:0-4468 GCA_964349785.1 uncultured Dehalococcoidaceae bacterium
TCCCCCAACGCCGGAGCCGACGCCACCGCCGTATAATGGCGCGATCGTCCGCCTTTCGATGCCGCGCTTGGGTATCGACCACTACATCGAGCCAGTTTCGGTCATCAACAATGAGATGCAGGCGCCAAACGATGGCGTCTACGCGATCGGCTGGTACCCGGATTACACGAAGCCGGGCTTCGGGCAGAACTCCGTCTTCTCAGCCCACGAAACCTGGAACCGCAGTCGAGGGCCCTTCTATTCGTTGCACCTCGCGATCCCCGGCGATGAGATCGTCGTGACAATGGACAACGGCATCGAGTACCACTACGCGGTCATGACCAACGTCCGCTACGATGTATACTCCATTCCGATGGGCGAAGTGGTCTGGCCCAGCAACCGGCCAAAAGGCGAGGAGTGGATCACGCTGATCACCTGCGGAGGCCGGATCGTCTACAACGACACGGGATACGGCGACTACCTCGACCGCGATGTCGTCCAGGCCAGACGCATCGACCAGAACACGGTCGCCGCTACGACGAACACATCGACGCAGGCAGCGACCTCGACTCGCTGATCTCGCGACTCTCTCATCCTGAGCGCTTCGACGGATGCCATAAAGTGTTCGCCTATCCCAGTTCACGAGGGAGACAGCTGGATTACGTCTATCGTCACCTGTAACCTCTGAAACGATGACCTCTCTATCCAAGCCTGCGCTGGCGCTCTATCTCCACATTCCCTTCTGCACGGCCAAATGCGGCTATTGCGACTTCAACTCCTACGAGGGGTTGGAGCACTTGGTGCCCGACTACACCCCGGCGCTCGTGCGGGAGATCGAGCTCTGGGCGCCCGCTGCACGCTCGTTCCAGGTACGCACGGTATTCTTTGGTGGCGGTACGCCCTCGCTCTCGTCGCTCGAAGACTTGGGCGCCCTCGCGAATGCCGTCCGGGCCGGCTACGACATTGCTGAGGACGGCGAATGGAGCCTCGAGGCCAACCCAGGCGAGCTCACCCGCGAGCACCTGGACGGGATGCGTGCCCTTGGCATCAACCGCCTCTCGATCGGCGTCCAGTCGCTGCGTGACGATGAATTGAAGTTGCTCGACCGCATCCACACGGCCGAACGCGCCATCGAAGCTATCGCCGACGCACGCGCGGCTGGCTTCACCAACCTCAACCTCGACCTCATCTTTGGGCTCATCGAACAACCGCTGTCACGCTGGCAGGACACGCTTGCGCGCGCGGTCGCGCTGCGGCCGGAGCACCTCTCCTGCTACGCGCTCACAGTCGAACCTGGCACTGCTCTCTACTATCAAGTCGCGAAGGGCCAACTCTCCGCTCCCGACCCGGACATCGTTGCCGATCAGTATGAATGGACACGCTCGTACCTCGCGGACGCGGGTTACCAGCAGTACGAGCTGTCGAACTGGGCGCTTTCCGGCTACGAGTGCCGACACAATCTCGTGTACTGGCGGGCCGAGCCTTATCTGGGCATGGGCGCAGGAGCGCATTCCTTCTTCGCCGGCCAGCGCTTCGCAAACGTCGATGCGCCAAACCGTTATGTCGAGCTAGTGACCGCCTCGTACAATGAGCGCCAAGCGACGGGCGGCGGCACGCTACAACAGATCAAGGGCGGCGAAACTCCAGACGAGGCGCTCCTTCGCTCCGATGCGATGATCCTCGGCCTTCGCCTCATCGAGGGCGTGTCGGCCGCGGAGTTCACGGCACGATTCGGATGCGCGCCCGATGAAGCGTTTGGCGACGCTATTGATCGCCATCTGCATACTGGCCTGCTTGAATGGTCCGGTGACCGTCTCCGCCTCACTCCTCGCGGCCAACTCCTCGCTAACGAGGTGTTCGTAGATTTGCTCCCGGATGCCGCAGCGGCAACGCCGAACCGCTAGACTTCTTGGATGCCGACCTCCGTCTACCGCTGCGACCATTGTGGCCGCGAAGTCCTCGTGAGGGATGCCGGTCCACTGACACAGATAGAGATCGCGCGGCGTATCGAAGAAGAGCGCCGCCCAGCTGCCGGCGGCCTGCCCGGACAACCTGCGGCTACCTTCCGGCTCCGAGACGACATATGGCTAGGCATTTCAGCCGAGCGGGCAGAGATCCCGCGCGAGACGCTCCCCGACCGCTGCCCGGCCTGTGGCCACAATGACTCATTCCAGCACCGAGGCGTCCTCGAATAAGACCGGACGCTCATGCATGGTGATTCAAGACCGTTGGCCAGCGGCGGCATCGGCCATGCCCCTCATTCCACCGTTCGGCCAGCAATCAAGGCACGCGTCCTGTTGCTGAACGACACACCTCACCCGTCGTGAAATTCGCCTGACTTCAGCTCAGCGAACATAGGGGCGGAGAAGGAGCTGCTTCGGTTACTTTGCAGATATCAGAACATATATTCGCCTAACGGAACCCATGCGGCCACTAGAATTAGCAAGTTTCTTAACCATGTACGTGATACAAACCGGTTTCCAGTCCAGAAAATGACAGCACGACGCATTCGGGAGTGTTCAGCCGGAAATATGGCAGTTCCGTGAGTACATACGAGCATCACGCGAGGTCGCTCTCGGTTCCTCCCGGATGTCTCGGGCTCCCGGCAGGTTTCGCGGCGAGGCTCCAGATGCTGTTAGTGCATGCAGCGCATTTGGATAACGAATGCTGAAAAACTTTGGATTTTTCTCGTGTCATAGGGGTTCCCTAGCCTGATCGGCCTCGCCATAGTACCCCCTCATGACGAGGGTACTGACAACATTCCTGGCGCGTGGCATGCACCACGGCCTCGCAATTACAGGTCTAGCGCTCGTGGTGGCAGGTATTGTGGCTTTCCTCCCAGCTGCCCAAAGCGGCTCCACGCACGAGGGTGCAGACACTCTGGCATCGCAGTCCGGAGCTAGCTCATTGGGTGCGGTACGAAACATCTTCACGTCATCGGCTGAGGCTGCGACAACCGGAATCGCGGTAACACCCCAAGCGCCGGCGACCGTCCTGGCGCCGACGCTGACTTCCACGGCGGCCGGTGGCGACGGCACTTCCGCCTCGGTAGCACCGCCACCAAGTGGCCCAGCCATCGCCGCGACTTCGACGATGGCACAGCGGTCCAATGTTCCATCCCAGACCGCCAACGAACCGTCCCGTGTGTACAGTTCGGCTCTGACTTCGATTGAGTGGGCACTCGCCGAAAGCCCGTGGCCTTCCGACCTTTGGCCGACTGTCGAACGCATCGTCCAGTGCGAATCGAACGGCAATGCGGCAGCCGTCGGCCCTGGCGGCTACCAAGGCTTGATGCAGGTAGACCCGCGTCTTCACGGACCGGTTCCCCCAGATGCGGTCGGGCAACTCACGCAGGCTTACGGCGTGTACCTGAGACAGGGCTGGAGTGCCTGGGGCTGCTACTGACGCGAGACACTATGCGCGATGTGTTCCGGCATCACCGGACCCAGAGATCCCGCCTCGCTGGATGCTTATCTGATTCGGGACCACTCCCCGGATATGGTCTGCATACGGTGCGAGCCTAGAGGCGAGCATGACAATGAGCAGCGCAACCAGCGCGTCGAACCAGTAGTGGTTCCCAGTGACGATGATCGTCACCAACATCAACAGTGGGATCGCATAGAGTCCTAACCGCACCCGCAGGCTCGCGGTGGTTTGCGCAAGACAGTGCGCGGCGAGCGAGCACCATCCGAAATGAAACGACGGGACGGCGGCAAACTGGTTCGCGACGCTGTTGGGCGTATATGCCATCTCCGGAAGATACAGCCGAAGCGTGTCCGTGAATCCCGAGCTGGGAAGAAGTCTGGGAGGCGCCACGGGAAAGGTTGCGAATACCACAAGGCCGATAGCACCCGACAAGAGAAACGCGCGCCTGGCATGTACGTACCGTTCGCGATGCCACACGAACAGGTAGACCGCAGTGACAATGATGAAAGGCAGGTACATCGCGATGTAGTAGATGTTGAAGAACTGCGCCAACTCTGGAACCGGCGCTATCGCCGATTGAAGCGAACGCTCAAACGACAGCCCCAACGACCGCTCCGCGCGCAGAACCGTCCACCCGTTGTCGAACGCGCTCTGTGCTTCCCCGGCGACACGGAGGCGCACCGCCTTGTAGCACAGGTATCCACCGACGACGAAAAATAGCTCCAGCACTACAGTGAGCACCATCGAATACTGGTGCCGCGTCTTTCGGTCATTGCCGGTGATCGTCGCCATAGGCTCGCCAGGTCCCGGCCTATGCAAGCATAAGTCCGGGCTAGTTCGTTCGGCCGAGTTACATCATACAACCGGACACGGTCACTTCTTGGCCAACTCACGTAAGACTGCAGCTTTCACGCCGAGTCAGTACGCCGGCCGAGCACGTGATTCTAGCGGAGATCTACAGCCGTCCGGATCGTCTCGATGACAACAGAGACGTCGGGGCATGGAGGAGGAGAGCCAGGTGCAGGATCAGGCGTCGGGTTCTCCCCGAGCAGCAGTTGGACCA
>CAYGHU010000139.1:0-4432 GCA_964349785.1 uncultured Dehalococcoidaceae bacterium
CGCCTGGGCATCGCGCCCGAGCACCGGGTCGTGTTCTACGCCTCGAAGCGTTCGCCGTGGCCGTACCGGGCCTACTGGGCGCTCCGCTACTACCGCTACGCCGACGTCCATGTGGCCGATGGCGCGCTGCCTACGCTGGCGGCCGCCGGTCTGCCGGTGACATCCGAAGCGACGGCCCCGAGGCCGCTGGCAACCCGGCCACCGCTGCCGGAGCCTGACCGCTCGATCCTCGCGACTGTCGAGCAGGTGCTCGCCGTCGCCGAGGGGCAGAGTCCGGACATCGTCCTCGACTGCCGCGACGACGACGAGTGGCACGGGTTGAGCGGCGGCCATGCACCGCAGCCGCGGCTGGGCCGCATTCCGCGCGCCCAGCACCTGAACTGGGAGCTGCTGGTCGATGAAGCGGGGCGGATGTTGCCGGTGGACCAGTTGCGCGCGATCTACGCCGCCGCAGGCATCGACGGCACGCGTCCGATCTATCCGTACTGCGGCGGGGGCATCCGCGCGGCGGTCTCCTGGTTCGTCCTGCATGAGCTGCTCGGGTACGACCTTGCGGCGAACTACGACGGCTCGTGGTCGGAGTGGGCCGCGATGCCGGAGCTGCCGATCGAGACTGGTTAGGTCCACCGCCGCCTCCCGCATGCGTTTATAGCAATGCGGCCGTAACAGGGCGGCTCACGGTCTCTGGTATGCTGCCCTCGCGATGCCCGGCCGGGCATCGGTTTTGCATGGGCTGATACCAGGATGGGCCAACCGTGAGGATCGAGATCACCACTCGCGGCGTGCTGTTCGTGGCACTGTCGGTCGCCGGCATTGTGCTGTTGCGGCGCCTGTGGCCGGTGGTCGTGCTCGTGATCACGGCCATGATCTTCATGGGCGCGCTACTCCCCTATGTCGAGTGGCTGGTGGCGCGGAATGTCCGCCGGGGACTGGCGGTATTCCTCGTCGCGTTCGCGGTCTTTGCCGGCATCGCGGGCGTATTCGCCATCACCGTGCCTGGGCTCATCGATGAGTTCCAGCATATCCGGGACCAGCTGCCCGACTGGGCGCAGCAGGCTGAAGACCGGCTGCTGGACTTCGGCGTCGAGGTGGACCTGGAGCAACGGGCTCGCGACATCAACTGGGCGGAAGTGCTGTCCGGCCGTGCGGTGGACTATGGTCAGCAGGCGCTCTTCGCCTTGTTCGGCATCTTCACGATCATCGTCATGACCGTCTATCTGCTCCTCGACGCCCCTCGCCTGGCTCGGTTCGTGTATCAGTTCGTCCCGCGTGGGAAGGAAGAGGATGCGGCCCAGTTGCTGCAGTCGTTGACCCGCGTCGTCGGCGGTTACATCCGTGGGCAGTTCATCACCTCGCTCATCATCGCGGCGTATACCTTCGTCGTGCTGACCATCGTGGGTGTCCCGAATGCGCTCGCCTTCGCCGTGCTGGCGGGCATCGCGGACGTGATCCCGCTGGTCGGCGCCTATATCGCGGTAGGCCCGCCGGCGCTGGCGGCGTCCGACCTGTCGATGACCCACGCCATCGTCGTGCTCGTGGCGCTGCTCATCTACCAGCAGTTCGAAGACCGCTTCCTGGTGCCCCGCGTGTACGGGGCGACGCTCAATCTGCCCCCGCTCGTGGTCCTTGTGACCGTGCTGATCGGGGGCGAACTGCTGGGCGTTGTCGGTGTGCTGCTCTCGCTTCCGGCCGCCGCGGCGGGCCGGGTCGTCCTCGAGTACGTCCTCGATCGCCGGCTGCTCGGGTTGCCCGGCAACTCCCAGGCGGCGGAGGAGGAAGACCTGTTCGCGCCGAACGTCGAGTACCCTGAGCGCGAGGTGCCAGCGGAGTACCTGACGAGCGGCGATGATGTCGCCGGGTAGCGTGTCCTTGGCCTGAGTTGCCCGCAGGAGGCCTGGGCCGGGATAATCAGTGTGTCCGTGTCTTCTAGCCGGCGATCGGGAGGTTTCGTGCCGCGACAACGTCTTCGTCCTACGCGCAGACAGGCTGAGGCTCCCCGTACTCCGGGTACGCAGGGCACTGAAGGCCGAGCAGCGCCCGGTGTCGCGCCGCGCGGATCGAAGCCCCCCCCGAAGGCGAAACCGCGGTGGCGGGAAACGATCGACTCCTTCGGCGGGTTCCTTACCGTCGGCGCGATCATCGGCGCGGTCGTCATTGTGGCCGCGATCTTCATCTCAAGCCGGCCCGAATCCACCTCGCGCGATGTCTCAAGCAATCCGCTTATGGGCACCGCGATTCCGGCAGCGGATGCCGCGACCGACCGGCAGCACACGACCAACGCGGCGGAGATGCGCATTCCTGACGGCGAACCGCCGACGCGCGGGCCACACTTCGCGGTGCCGCAGTCCGTCGGCGTCTACAGCGACCCAGTGCCGGACGGCAATGCTATTCATTCGCTGGAGCATGGCATCGTCTGGATCTCGTACAACCCGAGCCTCGTCGACGCGGACACTATCAAGAAGATCGAAGACCTGGGGAAGCAGTACAGCGCCGACACGATCGTGGCGCCGCGCGCAGCCAACGCGAACGCGGTCGATGCCGTATCGTGGGGTCAGATTCTGAAGCTCGACTCCTTCGACAAAGGCCAGCTTGAGAGCTTCATCACGACGAACCGCAACCGCTCGCCAGAGCCGTTTGTGCGCTAGGCGAGTCAGCAGGAAGAGGACCGGCTATGCCGACCGAGGTAGCCATCGGCTTCGATGACATGACGGTGCTGAGCGAGGGCGGCGTGGACGTCTTCCTCCTGGACATGGAACCGTCTGAGGACGTGCCGCCGTACTACATCGATGTGGCGGGCCGCCGCTTCGTCTACACCGCGATCACCTTCCTGACGAAGGGCCACAGCGCGCAGCTCCCGGACTTCGTGCGTGAGCAGGAGGCTGAGGGGAAGCTGGTGGTCCTCGTTGAACGCGGCGGCCGCTACCTCGCCTACGTGCACGACCCGGACGCGGTCACCGAGGACGACGAGGACTAATTCACCCCCTCGTCCGCGGGGGGCTCCTCCCAGAGGAAGCTGTCGCCGTAGCGCGCCCGATGCCGCTCCCGCAGTCCGTGGATGTGCGTTTCGAAGTCCGGGTCGTCGAGTTCCGGCGTGAGCATGACTACCGCGTCCTCGCCGTTGTCGGAGTAGTAGCGGCGCAGCATGCCGGCGCGCTTGAACCCGAACCACTCATATAGCCGTTGCGCATGCTCGTTGGAGACGCGCACCTCGAGGGCGATGGTGCGGAGCTCCGCCTCGGTGGCCAGACGATGGCATTCGAGGAGCAGGCGTTGCCCGATGCCGCGCCCCTGCTCCGGGGGATCGACCGCCACCGTCACGATGTGGAGCTGATTGATCGTGTACCAGACGCCCACGAAGCCGACGATGCGCTCCTCGCGCTCCCGGGTGAAGAGCCGCCATAGCGGACGCAAGAGGCCGTTGTGTTCCGCGCCGGATGCGGGCTCCTCGGCACGTTCAATCGCCACGAGGTATTGCGCCAGGCCGTTGTGGAGCTCGCGCGCGAAGGGCGTGCCCGGCACGGCCGGGCCGTAGGCGTTGCGCTCGACACGCCGCACCTGCCGCAGGTCGGCCTCGACCATCGGCCGGATGAGGATCCGCCCCTCCGCCACTGCTGCCATCACGCCAGTCTATCAGCGTGAGGCGAGGGGTTGCTGTGCCAGACGACCATCCGAGGTGACCGGCCGCCTTCCTATCGTCGTGGTGAGCGAGAACGCCGAAAGGAGCGCCTCACGATGCCAGATGAGTACGAACTGGATGTCATGGACGGCGATGGCGAAGAGCCCAGCCCGGATGCGCTGGCCGAACTGGAGGCCGTGACGGAGACCGAGATGGAGAGCGCCTCGGCGGTGGAGCAGGCGCTGGAGGCCACCCGTCGTGAACTCGAGGAGCAGCGCCACCTGGCCCTCGCGGCCGTCGCGCGCTACCGGGAGGCCGCCCTCGCGGCGGAGCCGGAGCTGCCGCCCGACCTCGTCACCGGGGAGACCATCGAGGCGGTCGACGCCTCGCTGGCGGCGGCTCGCCGCGCCGTCGCGCAGATCCGCGCGCGCCTCGCCGAGGAGGCGGAGACCGGGGAGTCTTTCGCGCGCGGCTTCCCCACCGGCGCGCCCGCCCGCCTCGACGTCTCGACCGAGGGGCTGTCGGCGGCCGAGAAGATCGCGCGCGGGTTGGAGCAGCGGGGGCGGTGAGCCCTCACCCCCCGGCCCCCTCTCCCCTGGCGGGGGCGAGGGGGAGCAGGTCAATGAGTCTGACGTTCCCCTTGCCCGCGAAGCGAAAGGGAACACGGAGGCTCCTTCGATGAGTGGAACCGACATCCGGGCTGAGATGATGACTCGCCTGACCGCTTATCTCAAAGGCAGGCAGTCACTGCAAGGCATCCTTGGCTGGGGAGGCCGGGTATAGCCTGGCTCCCGATGTCCTTCGACGCCCGCGGAC
>CAYGHU010000140.1:0-4428 GCA_964349785.1 uncultured Dehalococcoidaceae bacterium
CCTCCGGTGCAGGCGACGCGGCCTCGCGCATGAGGCCGTGGCATTCACACGCGGTGTCGGCGAGATACGCCCGCCGCAAGATCACGATGTGTCCATGCCGACAGGAAATCGCGTGCGCATCTTGTAGCCGAACGGCGACCTCTGTCACGCCGGTGCGCGTGATGCCGAGCGCATGCGCGATGGCTTCCTGCGTGAGGTCCAGCGTGTCGGACTGCAGGCGCTCCGCGGCGCCCAGGAGCCACCGGCAGACGCGCTGGAGGACGGAGTGGAAGTGGTGACAGACGATGCCCTGCGAAATCTCGCTGAGCAGCCGGCTCGTGTACTGCAGCAGGATCGCTTGCAGCGCGGACCCGCGCTGGAATTCGGCGGCCAGCACCTCGGCGCGGATGCGATAGGCGGTACCCGATACTTGACCCAGCACGAGACACGGTGCGGTCGGGGACTGCAGGACGACCGAGAGCCCAATGACGCCTTCATTGCCGATCGCGGCGAGTTCCAGCATCGCGCCGTCGGGCGTCAGCGCGACCAGCGAACAGAAGCCCGTGGCCGGGAAATACACGTACCGAATCAGCTCGCCGATGTCGTGCAACGCCCGACCCTTCTCGAACGGGACCACGTCGAACTTCGGCCGAAGTCGTCCACGGTCTTCGGTGGGCAGTGCGGCGAGAAGGCGATTCTCGGTCATGGCAACGCCTTTCTGCCCCTTTCGAGGCGGGTCCGGTAGCTTGGGGATTGAAAGTCACTGCAAGAATGCGACCACTTCTCGTCACAGCAGCATCGTTCCTCGTACAGCGAAGGGATGCGGTGCTAAGTCTTGGACGTGGCGGCGCTTGGCCGGGAACAGTCACTCATGACCGGAAGGCGTCGAAATTCGAATCGGCGCCGCGTACGAGTAGTTCTTGCTCGTACGACACGCCGCCCGGCGCGGGTTTGCCTCGCCGAGACCCGTGGAGCTGGAGTGTCACCCCTCGGCCGTTGGTCGCCTAACACCAATGCCTTTCGGAAATTCGGTGTCCATGTGTCATACGAGTTCTTTCTCAGCCCGCTCTTCCCGGGGCTCGTGATCGTCAGATCCGTCCGGTCGGACGCGGTCAGTTCGCCGGCGCGGTGCAGGCGCGTCACGCAGGCCCGATCGCCCTGCACAGGCGTTGCCAGCCACTCTGCACGGGTTGTGGCCGGACGTTCAAGCCGGCTCGGGTGAACCAGCGACATTGTCGGCCGGGTTGCCGAGCTTTGGCCCGCAGGCGGCGCGCCTCGGCCATTCGAAGGTCGATATGACGCTCAACGTCTACGCCCATGCCCTACCGAACCAGCAGCAGTCCGCGGCCGTGCGGCTGGGGGCCTTGCTACACGGGTAATCAGTGCGGCGCTGCGCACCTAATCCCGGAACCCACTTGACTTGACGTAGTGTGATGCGCCGCGCCCGCCTGAAACGCGGCAGTGTACTACGTCATGTCAAGTGGGTTTCCGTGTAGTACCCCGACCAGCATCTGCTCGACGACGCGACGATTCAACGGATCGGCGTGGGCCAAGTGACGTGCCCCAGTGTCTGATAGGGGACGTTAGGGCCCGTTATGTTCGGGAAACACCCACTTCATACGGACTATCGGCGATGCGGGTGGTGCATGAGCGTCTGTCCCCACGTGTGGAGCACGGCGAAGAAGCCGATCTCGGCGCCGAGATGGCGCGGATCTGCGGCGATGGTGCGGAGGGCTTCAGCGGTGGCGCGAAAGAGGATGCCGTAGACCACCGCCTTATTCTGCGCGGCGATCTCGGCGATGGCCTGGGGCACGGTGAAGACGACATGAAAGTACTCGGTGTCGAGCAGGTCCGCGGTGCGGTCCTCGATCCACGCCGCGCGGGCCAGCGACTGGCAGCTGGGGCAATGCCGATTCCGGCAGCTGTTGTACCAGACGCGGGTGTGCCCGCAGTGGTCGCACGGCTCGACGTGCCCGCCGAGGGCGGCCGTCCGACACTGCTCGAGCGCGGTCATCACGCGCCGGTGCGCCATCGACAGCGAAGGACCCGCGTGGTCACGATAGGTGTCGCCGTAGCGGCGGATCACGTCCGCCACCGTCGGCGTCGGGTGGTCCGCGGACGTCGCGCTCAGCGAGTCTGCGGCGTATGGGCGGAAGACGCAGCCGCGACGGGGCGCGGGAGCCAGTCCAGGGGGCTCGCGGTCGCGCACACCTGCGTCGTGGCGATCGCCAGATACCGGGCCGTCGTCGCGAGACTCCGATGGCCGAGCAGCAACTGAATGGTGCGGACGTCCGTGCCGGCTTTGAGGAGATGTACGGCGAACGCGTGTCGCAGGGAATGCGGTGTGATGGGCTTGGGAATCCGGCAGCGGCGCTGCGCCTTTCGGCAGGCGCGGTTCACCGCGCGGGTGGTGATCGGCTCCCCAGGGCGATCGCCGGGAAAGAGCCAGGGGCGGGATCGGCTCACCCGCCACCAGTCGCGCAAAATCTGCAGCAGCTTCGGGGACAGCATGACGTAGCGATCTTTCTGCCCCTTCCCTTGCTCGACGCGCAGGACCATTCGCTGGCTGTCGATCGTGGGCGGGGTGAGCCGCACGGCTTCCGAGATCCGCAGTCCGGCGGCATAGCAGGTCGTCAGGATCGCCCGATGCTTGGGGGCCGCGACGCAGTCGAGACACTGGACGACTTCTGCGGGGCTGAGCACCACGGGCAAGGTCTGCGGCGTCTTCGGCGCCGGGATCACGGCCTCCACCGCCCACGCCTGCTGGAGCGTGACGGTGTAGAGGACGCGGAGAGCGGCCACGGTGACCACGATGGACGCCGGCGACAACTGTTTGTCGTGGGTCACAAATAGACTTGGTACGCACGAATCTCTTCGGGGCCCAGCAGCGCGGGCGACCGGCCGAAGTGCCGGGCGAAGCGGGAGACGTGCTCGACGTACGAACGTTGGGTGAGCGGGGACAGATTGCGCACCTGCATGTCCTCGAGCATGCGTTGCCGAAGTGGGGTCATCGATGGCTCCTACGCGAAGGCGCCTGGTCCATTCCTTGGCTACGAGGTCGTCGCGGACGGTCATGCCGCCATCATCGCGCTCGGGCAGGCTGGCTGTCGCGCCGTACCGGCGGACGACGGAGATGTGCCGGGGTCCAAGCGCCATGGTCCCTGCACGATGGCAGCATCGTGAGCATCCGGGAGCGATGACGCGATGCGGGCTGAGGCCGACCTCGGACGTCCGGAGGCCGGGTACGATGGCGACCGTGCAGCACGTTCGCCTGACGCATCCCGCGCTGGACTTCTGGATCGACGTGCGTCTGCGCGAGTTTGACGGCCGCTGGCTCGCCGTCGCGGACCTCGGAGGAGAGCCTGCGCTCGGGCTCGGCATCGCGCCCGGCGATTCTCTCTGGAGCGCCCTTGCGCCATTTCCGATCGGGGTCCGCGACGGGCTCGTCTCCCAGGCCCAGCAGATGCTCGAAGGGGCTGCAGCCGTGACAGGGCCAGGTCACCATCGAGATCCGCCCCGGCCAGGAGTCCTACGAGGGGACCGAGCGGAACGGCATCAGCAGCCTCGACTACGGCTCGTGGGGCGGGAGCTACGTGTTCGTGACCGACTGAGGAGCACCCGACACGCCAACGCCAGGATCGTCTCCTCGCGGGCTCTCGCTGGCGCGACGACCCGCGACGCCCGGACCGCGACGCCATCTGGGGCCTCGAGCTGGCCTGGAACACTGGCCTGGAACGCTGTTGACAATCTCGCTGGGTTAGGCGACTGTATTAGTCGTTTGTATCATCCACCATGCAGTGCCGCATCACCGGCAGGAGGAAAGCGATGGCCACCATCACCAGCCGCAATGGCGTCGACGTCGATCGCCTCGTCGCCACCATCGGGGCCGTGCAGGCCGACCCCAACGTTGCGAAGTTCACCTTCCGAGCCCGCAGCTCCTGGGAGAGCGGCGGGCGCAACAAGGGCGAGATCCGCGAGTTCGAGCACGCGGGCGCCACAACCACGGAGCGTCCGCAAGCGTTCCAGCTGATCGGCGACGAGCCGCCGGTCCTCCTCGGCACGAACGCCGGGCCGAACGCCGTCGAGCTCGTCCTTCAAGCGCTCGCATTCTGTTATGCGGTCGGGTACGCCTACAACGCGGCCGCCAAGGGCATTGAGATCGAGGAGCTGCGCTACGAGATCGAGGGCGACCTCGACCTCCATCGGTTCCTCGGGCTCGGCGGCCCGCGCGCCGGATTCTCGGCGATCCGGGCGAAGAGCTGGGTCCGCTCGTCCAACGCCACGACGGAGCAGCTCGAGGAGCTGTGCCAGTACGTCCAGGACACCTCGCCCGTCCGCGACATCCTCGCCAGTCCGGTGCCGGTGACGACGGACCTCGTCGTGCTCGATTGACGACCGATCGTCCGGCGACCCCGATCCTGCGTGGGCCGGGGTCGACCGCCTCACGGG
>CAYGHU010000141.1:0-2451 GCA_964349785.1 uncultured Dehalococcoidaceae bacterium
GCATTGATATATTGTACGAGTCCCAGCGCTCAAAGTTGGACTCCCAGTCGGAGTGCTCTGGCTCGGATCTGATGCTATCGAGTTGCTCCTGGAGGGATAGTCCTCCTTCCACTCTATCCATCAACCGATTCGTTACTTCTTCGCGGCTAGCTCGTAGCTGACTCATTGGAGCTCCTAGCGCCCTGAGTCTACCGACCATGTACCCCGCTGTCAGCAGGCGCTGCCCCCAACCCACACCTCCGCTACACTTGCCGCATGACCACTTCCGACTCCATCACCCGCATTGAGGACATCGGGCGTGAGGCGCGTGTCGGGCTCGCAGCGGCCGCCGATGAGCGGGCGCTCGAGGTGTGGCGGACCGCGACGCTCGGGCGGAGCGGGTCGCTGACCGGCGTGCTGCGCAGCCTCGGCGGGCTCGCGCCGGAGGAGCGTCGCGCCGTCGGCGAGGCGGCGAACCGGCTCAAGGACGAACTCGAGGCCGCGCTGGCCGAGCGTCGCGAGGCGCTACGTGCTGCCTCGCTGGCCGCGCAGGTCGCCGAGGGCGCCATTGACGTCACACTGCCCGGCCGGCCGGTGCGGCGCGGCGGCCTGCATCCGGTGACCATCGTCCGGCGGGAGATACTCGCCGCCTTCACGCGCATGGGCTTCGACACTGTCGAAGGTCCCGAGGTGGAGCTGGACGAATACAACTTCGAACGCCTGCGCATCCCGGCGGACCATCCCGCGCGCGACATGTGGGACACGTTCTGGCTGGAGTACGAAGTGGGCGGCGTGCGGCCGATGCTGCTGCGGACGCACACCTCGCCGATGCAGATCCGGTACATGGAGACGCACCAGCCACCCATCCGCATCGCCGTGCCGGGCCGCTGCTACCGCTACGAGGCCACCGACGCCACGCACGAGTGGATGCTGCAGCAGGTTGAACTGCTCGCGGTCGGCGAGGGCGTGTCGATGGCGCAGCTCAAGGGCACGCTGCAGGAGTTCGCGCGCCAACTGTTCGGGCCGGAGACGCGCGTACTGCTGCGTAACTCGTACTTTCCGTTCGTGGAGCCGGGCGTCGAACTGGCGGTATCGTGCTTCGCGTGCCCGGGCGACGACCCCGCCTGCTCAGTCTGCCGAGGCTCGGGCTGGCTCGAGATCATGGGCGCGGGCATGGTGCACCCGGAGATCCTCGCGGCGGCGGGCTACGACACGGACCGCTACACCGGCTTCGCTGCCGGCATGGGTGTGGAGCGCATCGCGATGCTCAAGTACGGCGTCGAGGATATCCGCCACTTCTACTCGAACGACCTGCGGTTTCTGCGACAGTTCTAGGCACTTCCCATTCATCCCACTCGTCCTGAGCTTGCTGATGGATGAGTGCGCATGCACCCAAGCGTTGCATGCCAAACCGCGTCTTTCGATGGGTGGCAGTCATAACAGAGGGCGCTGTTCGGGAATTGCGAACCTCGGTATAGTGCTCACATGTATTAGCCGTGAGCCTGGAGGCTGCCTGTGGACGAGCGACTCATCTCGCTCCAAGAGGCGGCAGCACGCAGTGGACTCAGCACAGGGTTTCTGAGGAGACCTGCAGACAGGGGACGATCCCGGCCGAGAAGATAGGCCGGGATTGGCTGACCACCTGGGCGGCTGTCGCCGAATATCTGAGAGATGCGGAGAAACGAAACAAGAATCCGCATAAAAACAAGAACACTTGAGCTTGTTCCGTAGCGACTGTTGATCGGCTATTCGATCTCATTCGTACTGGGGATGGCCATCGGGATTGCGTGTGCGGCGTGGAAGTGGGTCGATGAGACGGTTGGTGGCATCGTGCTTGGCCTGCAGTCGCTGCCGAGCATCGTGTGGCTACCGTTCGCGATCCTCTGGTTCGGCCTGAGCGAACGCGGGATCATATTCGTCGTGCTGATGGGCTCGACGTTCTCGATCGCGATCTCGGCACGATCGGGCATTCGAGGCCTCCCACCTCTCCTCTCGAGGGCGGCGGGCACCCTCGGCGCGTCGAAGCTGCAGATGTACGCGCTCGTCGTCATCCCGGCAATGACCCCGGCGATGATCCAGTGCATGAAGCAGGGCTGGTCGTTCGCGTGGCGATCGCTGATGGCGGCTGAACTGCTGCAGAGCATTGGTCTGGGCTACCAGATCGAGATCGGGCACAGCGTCTCTGGTATCAGTGCGATGTTCGCAGTGATGCTGGTGATCATTGCCGTGGGCGTCTTTGTCGGGATGTTATTCACGCGGGCCGAAAGCTGGGTGCAGGAGCACTGGGGGTACGCGGCGGCATGAAGTGGGTTACGAGGGCGTGGTCGAAGACCGACCGATTGGCTCAAGGTGCGTCTGAGCCTGCCGCGTTTTCCGGACAGCTGATGCGCAGGGAAACGGGGGTAGAGGGCTCACATCGTGTCCAGCTCCTGTAGCGAGCGCAGGGCATTGTTCCTCGCTGCCGCGTCGGCC
>CAYGHU010000141.1:2461-4381 GCA_964349785.1 uncultured Dehalococcoidaceae bacterium
GAGATGAGGAGCGGATTTCTGGATCCGAGTCGTCAGCCTGCGTAGCAGGCCGCGAGTTCTTGCTCAGCAGGCTTGCCTGCAAATTCAAACGACGGGTCTTGTTCGGGGCGGTCCGGTGGATAGAGCGTCGTATGCCAGAAGTAGAGCCCTGAAACCGCCGACCTTGTCGCTCGGCACGCCGCTTCGTAGTACAGCCGCTGCTGTTCAATGTCCAGCGGTGTATTCTGCTCCCAGAGCCACGGGTGAAGGAACGCACCTTCTTCCGCGCGCACGCCCAGTTCCGTTAGGATCACGGGTTTGTTGAACCGTCGAGCCGTTTGTTCGAAGAAGGGCGTGATACGCTGCCACTGTTGAATGAGCTGTTCAACGGTCGGGTTACTGGGGGCGGAAAGTGCGTAAAACGCGTCGATTCCGATGTAATCGAGCTGTTCTTCGAACCCCATTGTTTCGGCAACTCCGTGGTTCATGCTGTAGATGAGGTCTCCACTATAGACGTCTCGGACTGCGCTGATAAGTGCGCTCCAATACGGCAGATTGTTCTCCTGTGCCATCGAGTTCAACTCGACACCGATCGAGAAGAGTTCCACGCCTGATGCCTGTGCAACTCGTGCGTAAGACAGTATGAGCCGCTGATAGCTACCGAACCAGGCAGCAACGTCCGAAGGCTCGATATTCCCACGCCAGCGACAGATAGGTTGGCCGCTACCGCCGCAGTCGCGTGGGTCGTCGAAGAATGCCTGCTCGTCGATAATCGGACGGAGAAGCACCACGAAGCCACGGGCGCGAGCGTGTTTGACGAAGAATTCGATGTTCGAATCCGTCAGGGTTGCCGCATAGCGTGAAACCTCGATGGAGTGCCAAGTTGCCTGGTACACAGGGAACGTGAGGCTGATCGCATTGACATTGTCCTTTACGAGGCGATCGAGGACCCGGCTGGTCTTCGATGCAAATTCTGTGGGGTTTGCCTCGTAAATAAGGACGGTCGCGCCGGCCTGGAAATCGCCCGACTGGGTATGACGCCGGGCTACGGCAAAGTCCGCCGTCGGCATTGCCGGCTGCGGCGTAGCCTGTTGGATCGCAGTGGACTGTTCGGGTGGCCCAGTCACCGTCGACGGCAGCGCGATAGACGGTGGGTTCTCCGGTTCGCCCGGCCCCGTCCAGACGATGAACAGTACCCCGACGAAGATGATGCTAGCTAATCCTGCGGTTGCTCGTAATACCCATGTCATCGATGTAGTCTCGCGTCTCCAGTTGGTCGCCCCTCGCGTTGACACCGTGCGTTGTCTTTGCCCAGTAGTAAAAATTGCCTGTGACGATCTCCCAGGTCGCCTTTATGCCTGCGGCGAACGAAATCGTCGCCCAGTAGAAGGGAAGCAGTATCATCCATGGGACGAGGTTATACTGCTTGGTTTTCATGCAGGCGAGCATGAACATGAAGACAAAGTAGATATTTGCCAGCAGGCATAAGCTTCCGATGTAGAATGCTGGTGCTGGCGTGATTTCCCGAATGATAGAGGCGCCGGTCGCGATGTAGCACAGCGTCATTGCCCAGAACAACGGCCCCGCTACGACCGCTGGCTGCGTGCCAAGGACAACCACGACGAATGTCAGCGTGCCCCAGATTTTCAAGTCCCAGAGGAGTTTGAACGGATTTCTGGTATGGGCGATCGCGGTAGCTGGATGCCCCTTGATCCACCGCGATGCCTGCTTGATCTGGGCGCCAGTGGATGACGTCGCTTCCTCGTAGGTGGTCGATGGAAGCATAAGGACGCGCATCCTTGCACGTCGCAGCTTGACGCCCAGATCAAGATCCTCCGTTACGTTGCTGGCATCCCAATACCCCACCCGGTCCAGAGCGCTCACCCTGAAGTGGTTCGACGTTCCTCCGAGCGGAACGACGCCGTTGGCCGCTGCCAGACC
>CAYGHU010000142.1:0-4329 GCA_964349785.1 uncultured Dehalococcoidaceae bacterium
GAAGCGAAGTTTAGGGTCGCCACAGGGTCTACGCGGGGTCCGCGGACGAGCGGGTCGTTCGAGAAGTCCGCAAATAGCACGACTTTTCGAGAGGAGAGCCGCGTTTTATGTAACCGGGTTCGCCGCCGGGGGGTGGTGGCAGGGGTGATGGAACTGGGTCCTTGAGGCGATCGCGCACGCCGTGTCATCGCGGCCTCCTGCCGCTGGCAACGTGTCTTCCGAGGGCTCGATCCGTGTCTACGCGGCGGCGCACTCGGCTCGGTGACCTATCGGCGGCCGGTGAGTCTCGGCCTGCCCGGCTCCCGGGGTAACCTCGGGCGCGTCTAGCCCGGCCTACGTCGTCCACGGGTGAGGTGGGGTAGGTGGGCTAGGTGGGTTTCGCGCGCCCCATCCTAGAACCGCACTGTCTCTCTCTACGCGTCGAGTACGGGAACCCACCTAACCCACCGATCCCACCTGCACAGCACCAAGATCTTCGACCAGCCAGGTCGCGGTGCCGCCGCGACTCGCTCCCCTTCGCAGGACCAAGTCGCCGAATGGGCGGTCCGCGTAGCGATGAAGCATCTTCCCCGCTCGATGAATGTCGGCCGTCGTCTCCCCTCCGATGCCAAGATGGGCAAGCAGTACCGGCCCTAGGTCGCGTGTTCGCATCTGAGTACCGATCCCATGGACTCCGCGCCAATCGCTGAGAAACGCATGCATGTCCTCGCGTTCCGATCCGGCGCGCGCACGCAGGTCATCCTTGTTGGCAAGGAAGCCCGGTACGGCCGCCACGTTCAGGATTCCGCCGAGTACTTCCGACCAGGCCTCGAACGACCCGAGGCTTCCGTTCCCTGTCGGTCTCCCGGCGACAACCCATGCGCGCGCGAGCGTCAGCGCCGCCCACACGAGCTCACCACGGTGCTCGTCGGCCCATCGTTGGAGGTTCTTGTGTCTGAACTCCGCCCGATCTTCGGGGTGCTCTACCTTGGCGTCGAGACGGATTCGCACGGTTCGGCGTGCGATCTCTCCGGAGAGCGCAGGGTTGTTGCCGGTTGCGATCCAAATCGCGCGGTTTGGGAGCGTGATGACGCGCGAGTGTCCGAGATCCCTGTCCTCCCACCACTCGGACGTGAGCGCCGCCGAGAGTGCTGCCGAGTCGAGCGGTGCTCCGAGGTTGTCGATGAGCACGGCGGTAGGCGATTTCCGTAGGACGGCCGTGATTCGCTTTCGCCACTCGTCCTCATCGCGGGCCTCGGTCATCGGGGGAAGCGGCGCACCTGTCATCGCCCAGCAGGCGACGTGAGCAAGGAGCCCTTTGCCCGTTCCTGGTGTCGGCGCTTCAACTAGGAACAGTGGGGTTGGACCGCTAATCAGGTCTCGCACGAACGGCTGCAAGATCAAGCAGAGGGCATGCGCACGTTCCGCCTCCCCGACGAAAGGGAAGTCACCCAGGAGATCCACAGCCAGAAGGTCTCTCGCACGAGACACGTCAGCCGCCGACGGCCCCCGTCGGGCCAGCGGAGGAACAACCAGGCCGGGCGCGGGCTCGTAGAAGACACGATGTGTCGGGCCGTACCCAGGCGTGTCGTGAACGGAGCCGTCTGAGCCGAGCACGGGCACCTCCACGATCCGCGTGAGCACCGGTAGGGGTGGATCGGGGGTCGCGAGCACATTGCGCACCAAGTCAAGTGGCGCGGCGGCCAGCGTGTATGGACCGTTCTTCCCGTCTCGCTGCCATCGCCCGATCTCGTTCAGCCGGTGCCTCATCCGATCAATCGTGAGGGGCCGCGGAATAAGTCGTCCCTCGTCGGTGCGCTCAAGGCGGGACGGCTCGTTGCCGTACCGGAACAAGAAGTCGGCGGCCAACGTGTGCGAGTTGGCCGCGACGATCGCGTCCCAGCTCGCGGCAGTTGCCTTGTCAAGCTCTGCGAGACTGACAGCGGGACTGCCTTCCCGCGCCGCCATAGTGAAGGCCTCCGCGCTCGAGAGCCACGGAGGAACTGCGATGCGCGCGGGCAGTGTCACTCGGCCACCGCCCGGAGGTACCACCGGCGGCAGCGCGCGATGTGCAGACGGAGCGCGTCCGGGGTCAAGCCGCGAAGGAACGCGTCATCGACCCCATCCTTGCCCGAGTATCCGAGGCGTGAGAGTACGACTGGCCACGCGTCGATTCCCGCCGAGCGAAGTTCGCTTGCACGCTGTCGAGCGATGTGCTCGGCGTCGACGTCGTAGAGCACAGCGACCGGCTCGCCCGCGAGGTGCGCCGTCCAGACCGGGTTCCAATAGGTGCCGCTGGTTGATGTGACCGCTCGAAACCCATACTGGTTCAGGACGAGCGCCTTCCAGCGCCCCTCACCTACGATCAGCACACTGGCCTCGCCACGCTTGCGCGTGAGTGCTTGTATCGGGTACAGCATCGCGTCCCGCCCTGCCAGCGTCCGCGCCTTCACGTCCTCGCCGGACGAGCGCCACACGTCCGGCCAGTAGCTCTCGATGAGGTTGGCGAGCTCGCCTCGGTTGTTTCGTACCGGATGCGTGAACGCATGGGGGCGACCGTGGAACGACCCGTAGCCGATCTCGTATCGTCGTAGCGTCTCGGGCGTCAGACCGCGTATCCGTCCGATGTGCTGCTGCGCAGTCTTGAGGGCAAAATCGATCATCAGCCGCTCATGCCACCACGCAACGACCTCGGTCGAGGGCAGCGC
This sequence comes from uncultured Dehalococcoidaceae bacterium, assembly GCA_964349785.1. GTDB lineage: Bacteria > Chloroflexota > Dehalococcoidia > UBA2979 > UBA2979 > JAIBBD01. Next base: position 2,688 of record CAYGHU010000142.1, read on the forward strand.
CTCGGGTTCGCCGTCGTACGCACCACTGTTTCTTCCGGCGGCGGTGAGCCACGGCGCAAGGTGTTTGAGCGGGTTGCTCTTGATATGCCCGGCCGTCGTCCCGGCGGCATCCGCGAGCGACCGCAGGCACTCGCCTTTCTTCGGGCAGCGCGTGGAGAACGAGCCGACCTGGAAGTCGTTGCCTGTCCAAGTCACGTCGAACGGGGCACCGCACACGCCCGGGCACACACCGTGCCACTTCTTGCCCGGGACTAGCGACGCATCGAGCCGGAAGTTACTGCCTACGTGCTCGGTGGATCCACGAGCACATCCTGCGGCTGAGCGGCCGCATTGCGACTGACGGCCGTTCGCCCAACTCTCAATTCCACGCATCTCACGACGCCTCGCCGCGCTGCCGCGCGATATACACGTCGAGGTCGTCGTGGTGGACGCGGACGAGCTTCCCGATCTTCGTGCCGCGAAGCTCGCCCCGGCCGATCAGACGCCGCACCATGCGCGCCGTTACGGCGAGCTCGTCGGCCACTTCTTCATCGGTCATGAGCGAGCCCTTGCGCTCGGCGTAACTGCGCTTCGGCTTCGCGCTTGCGCCGCCCTTATACGCGCGACCGTTCGTTTCATTTGCCATGTCGGCACCTTTCGGATCACACCAGCAGAGCCTCTGCCGAGGACCTCCGCGTCATCCCGATGGCGCTTCGGTCTATGTATGTTCCGGAGGGTGCCGTTCCCGCGGGCCGACGGATGCCTTCCTGCCGTCGCTACCCCGGTCGCTAGTGCGTTCCCTCTGTCGGTCGGGCGACCCTATTTTACCTGTCCGGTGCAGTTAGCGCTAGTACGATCCAGCGCCTTCCCTGTGCGACCACGCCCGCTGGCTTCTCCAATCCGTGCGCGCTCGGCGTGGGTTCTCTCCCAGTTACGTGTGCCGCGGCGTTGGAGCGCCCACTAGGGACAGCCATAGGAGCCGCTACGCACCCAGTACCGGGCGCGGCTGCTCGTCGAGCGCTCCGAGGTGCCGACGCAGCACATCGGGCAGCCGTGACCGCTGTGTGTCGGTGAGATCGAGGTCGCCGTCGTAGAAGATCGCACGGAGCAGGCCTGCAAGCTGCTCGACGTAGCGTTCGGCGAGCTGCATTTGCTTCTCGGCGACACCGACGCCCAATGCGGCCTTGCTGATGCGTGCGATACGGTCGCGCTCTTCATCCCAACAGCGAAGGAGTACCCGCGCCTCGAAAGTCGTCGTGTCTTCCATCGCGGAAAGCTCGGCGCGAACCCAGTTGAGGTGGCCGGCGCTGAGATGGAGGACGCCGAGCAGTGCCGCCGCAGGATCGACTTCCAGCGGCTGGCCGAATTCCACCATCCTCGACCGTGCTTCAAGTTTGGCCGCGTGCGCCTGATGCGATGGCGTATTTCCTCCATGAAACTTGCATGTTCCTATCCCGAGATGATTCGTGCCTTGTCCACTGAACGCACGACACATATCACCGTTCTTTTTCCTCGCACCACAGAGAGGCATTTTGTCTCGCTGTTCATGTGTATGCGCCACGACTCTCTCCCTGTAAAGAGCTGACTTTACGTCCATCGGCCTTACGGTTATAGTAACGTATGTCACTAACTAGTCGGGGCAGATGCTCGGAGGACTTTCCAG
>CAYGHU010000143.1:0-4319 GCA_964349785.1 uncultured Dehalococcoidaceae bacterium
TGGGAGCGTCGCCGGCAGCCGGTCTTACTGAAGGTTCATGCGACCCCAATCGTGGTCTCGAAGGGCCCGTGTCTTGAGAGTTGAGGCCCACGAGCCCTTGGGTCTGAGGAATCCTGGATCTTCCGAATTAAGGTCGGCAGACCTTGCATGCGACCATTCCACGCCGCCGAGCTTCGCTGATTGGTAGGTGCGAACGATTCCTCGGTGACATCCGGCGCGCCCAGTCACATGACGGCTTGTGGTACTTACCAGTGAAGGTATTCGCCACTACCTGTATCGGAGCTGCTGCCGGTCGCGAGGGGGCACTGTACTGCGATGGCGGGGCCGTCGGCGATGACCCGCTCGACGACTGAGGCCGTGGTTGAGGCGGCGATTGTGTCGGCTTCCCTCCGCGGAACAAGCGCGCCAGGGAACTCCAAAATCCCCGTCGTTGCGGTGGTGCGGCAGGTGCTGGGGCAACTTGAGGTCGGAGTGTCTGTTCCTCTGGCGAGCTCATCAAGGCGTCGCGTCGCTGCTGTGGTACCCAGAGGTCTTCGCCGAGTCGCCGTGACCGGCTGCACCAGGGGCATGTAATGTTCTCGGCGCTATAGACGTGTGCCGGAGACGCCGCGCAGCCAACGAGACCGTCGAGCGTTGATTGAAGAGCAGCAGCCCATTCGGCTGCGCGCGGGCGCAGCTCTGGGTTGGCATGTCCGACCACGAACGCTTGATAGAAGAGATTGACAATCACCTTGGGCAGGACCCGTATCGGCGGGGCTAGCGGCGGCTGAACCGCCCCGGGTTTGATGGAGACTCAGTTCATTGAGTCCTGGCCTCCGCCGGGACCGTCTCACGATAGTGGTTCGCCTCGTACTCGACGGGTGGGACGTAGCCGAGGGGCGCTGAAGAGGCGCTGGTGGTTGTACCAGTCGACCCATTTCAGCGTGGCGAACTCGAGGTCCTCGAGGCCTCGCCACGGTCCCTGCTTGCGGACGAGTTCGGTCTTGTAGGGCCCGTTCACGGACTCGGCCATGGCGTTGTCGTACGAGTCGCCGCGGCTGCCGACCGAGGTCACCACGCCGGCCTCCGCAAGCCGCTCGGTGTAACGGATCGAGAGGTATTGCCCGCCCCGATCCGAGTGATGCACCAGTCCGTCGGACGGACCTTCGCGCGACCACAGCGCCTGCTCGAGTGCGTCGAGGGCGAGGTCGGAGCGCGGCGACCGGGACACCTGCCAGCCGACGATGGCGCGGGAGTACGCGTCGGTGATGAACGCGACGTACACGAAGCCCGGCCAGGTGCGGACGTAGGTGAGGTCGGCCACCCACAGCCGGTTGGCCGACGGAGCCTCGAAGTGCCGCTGCACGAGGTCCGCCGGCCGCGCCACTGACTCGTCGGCGACCGTCGTCCGCTTCGGCTTCCCGCGCACCGCGCCGCTGAGGCCGACCTGCTTCATCAGCCGTCCCACCGTGCAACGCGCGGCGGGGACACCTTCGCGACGAAGCTGACGCCACAGCTTGCGCGCGCCGTACACGCCGAAGTGCTCTGCGTGGACGTGCCGCAGCTTCACCTGCAGAGCCTCGTCACGGATACGGCGTGCCGAGGGCGGGCGCTGCCGGGCGGCGTAGTAACTCGATGGGGCGACCTGCGGCTCGCGACAGATCGGCTCGACCCCGAAGCGGTCCCGGTGGGTCTCGATGAAGCGGGTCATTTCGGCAGTCGCGGGTCGAGCTCCCGCAGCCGCTCCCGCTCGTCGCTCGGTAACCCCGGACGCGTGCCGGCGTCGACCTCAGCCGCCCGCACCCAGTGGCGCAGGGTCTCCGCCGTCATCCCGAACTTCGACGCGATCGAGGTGATCGTCGCCCACTGCGACGGGTGCTCGGCCTGGTGCTCGAACACCATGCGCACCGCCCGCTCTCGGATCTCTGCTGGGTACCTGCCTCGGTGTGTCATCGCTCCATCCTCTCAAGGATTGGAGCCTCCAACATTCCCGGGGCGGTTCATGCTGACGGTTCTCTGGGATGTCGAGGTCGCCGATTGGCCAGAGCAGGATCCAGAGCGGCTCGCTGCGCGAGTACTTCAGTCAGTACGACCAGGCTCAATTGTACTGTTGCATGACGGGGACGAGGGTAAGCCCGCCGCCGACCGCTCGGTCCTGCTTGCGGCCCTACCAGAGATCCTCGATGGGCTCCGCGCGCGTGGCCTCCAAGGAGTTACTATCGACCGCTTACTCGCAATGCCCGGTTACCTCGCCCACTGCTGATTGAACACTCTTACTACCGAGACGCTCGTACTCGCCGACTTGATGGAGAGGGCTCTGTCAGATATGAGATCAAGGCTGGCCTGATAGCGCTGGTTGCCAGGTGATGGGCGTACGAGAGGATCAGCTGTGTCTGTCAGTGTTCGCGCCACACCGCAAGCGCTCGAATCCGGACCTCTGAAACTAGGCCCGGTAGCGCGCAGCTTTGTCGTACTCATCGTGGCGCTCGGGGCGATGTTGGTACTCCTCAGGCTCGCGGTGGCACTCGACTCGCGCCCAGCCTCGCTGCCCGTGCCGTTCGCAGCGGCCACTGAGGGCCAGTTTTTCGTCATCGCGCTTCGTCTGTTGTTGCCGTTGCTGATCCTGCGGTGGTCGGTAACCGGCGGCATACTCGCGATGCTCGTCGACGGGGCAGACGTGATCATCGTCGAGCTCTTCGGGCCGGGCGGTATGGGTGGCCATTACTCGCAACTGGACAAGGGACTGGATAGCTACTACCTTGCGCTCGAAGCATCCGTGGCATGGCGGTGGGCGAACCCATGGGCGCGCTGGACCGCGATCTTCCTCTTCGGGTATCGCATCATCGGCGCCGTCCTGTTCGAGCTCACCGAGATACGCGCGCTGCTGTTTCTCTTCCCCAACCTCTTCGAGAACTGGTGGCTCTACTGCGTGTTGGTCGCACGATGGTGGCCGTGGCTGCTGCCGAGTTCCTGGGCTTCAACGCTGATCCCGCTGCTGATCCTTCTGGTGCCGAAGATGGCGCAGGAGTACTTGCTCCACGTCACAGAAGCCAAGCCCTGGGACTGGGCAAAACGCAACCTCGTCTAGTTGCGCGACCTGGCGGAAGGAATCCCCGAGACTCCGCGCGCATGCGCGATCATCGACGGTCCGCGCAGTGCCCGCATCACAACACCAGCGGCTCATGCGAATCGGACTCCGGCTCCGTCCCAAACACCACATGTGTTGTTGGCGAGGTTCCGTGAGCCGGTGGATCCGGAGACTGTCTTCGGCCGGTTCGATTTCTCCCAGGAGCCGGTGGATCAACTGTTCACGTTGTAGTGCGTTGACCGAGCATTCGAAGACGGACTTCTGGACGCGCGGCCGCACGCCCCGTCCTGTCTGCTGTCACTCGATGTGCACACCGGCGGTGCGGAGCGCCGCCAGCGCCCGCGCTCCATCGCCCACTTCGATGTCAACAGCGCGCACGGCCGCTTCAATCACGGTCGCCGCGAAGCCCAGACGCACCGCATCGAGTCCCGTCTCTTTCACGCAGTAGTCGGTCGCCAGGCCGATGACCACGACGTGCATCACGCCGCGTGCTCGCAGGATGCGTTCCAGCGCGGTGGCGGAACGCTCGGACGTCCTCGGGTCGCGCACTGAGAACGCCGAGTACCCGTCCTCCCCCTCGGTCCCCTTGCGCACGATGCCCGCATCGAGGACCTGAAGCTCGGGATGGAACGCGGCGCCCCATCTGTCCCGCAGGCAATGCACCGGCCAACGGCCGCCATCCCGCTCGAAGTGCGGGGTGCTTGGCGGGTGCCAGTCCTGTGTACAGAACACCGCGGCGCCGGCATCGCGGGCCCACCGCATCTCGTCGTTCGCGGCCGCCACGATCTGCTCGCCGCCTCGCACGTACAGCGACCCCCGCGAGTCCGCGAAGTCGTTCTGTATGTCCACGACGAGCAGCGCGGTGCGCGGATCATATGCAGCCATGCCACAGACGAGTCTAGCGCGAGGAACAGTCGGAGCAACGAGGCAGCAGAGTATCATGCGGCACGCAGAGGAAACCGCGCGACAGACTGCGGCTGGGAACGTTGCCAACAGATGCCGCTCGCCCATTCAGGGTGTTGCTCGAAGTAACCGTCTTGACGGCCCGGTCAAGCTGCCCTCTGCGGCGACGGCGGTGATCCGGCTCGGCGCAATCGACACGGCCCCCGGGGATGAGTGCGATCTGAACGCACAGATCGCAATCTGCTCGGCCGCGAGCCCGGGATCTCCGCTCATCCCATCACTGAGAGGTACCGCACCGCCACCCGCACGTCGCTCAGCTATCGGAGCTCGGCCACAATCGCCCTCCACC
>CAYGHU010000144.1:0-4309 GCA_964349785.1 uncultured Dehalococcoidaceae bacterium
TTCTCCAGGAGTTCGTCAAGGACTGCTCGTGGCGAGGCGGGCAGCTTGCGCATCCGTGCGCCGGTCGCGTGGTAAATCGCGTTGGCCACTGCAGCGAGCGCAGGCACGATCGGCACCTCGGCGACGCCGCGGACGCCGTACGGGTGCCCTGGATTCGGCACTTCGACGAGGATCGTCTCGATCATCGGAAGGTCGAGGGTCGTCGGCATGCGGTAGTCCAGCAAGCTGGCGTTCCGCATCGTGCCGTTGTCGTCGTAGAAGTACTCCTCGCTGAGCGCCATCCCGATGCCCTGTGCCGCGCCGCCCTGGATTTGCCCTTCGACGTAGGACGGGTGTACCGCCGTGCCGACGTCCTGGACCGCCGTGTACCGGAGGATCGTCACTTTGCCGGTATCTGGGTCCACTTCGACGTCCGCGATGTGGCAGGCGAACGACGGCCCGAAGGTGCTGCGGTTCACATCCGCGCGGCCCTGGACCATGCCGCCCGTGTGCGGCAGCTGAGCGGCGATCTCCGCGAAGCTCATCCGCTTGCCGTCCGGGCCGTTCACCCCGCCGTCCTCGTACGTGACTTGGTCGCGGTCGACTTCCCAAATCCTCGATGCGCGTTCCTCCAGCTGCCGGCGGATGTCCATTGCCGTCTCGTAGACCGCCCAGCCTCCGGCGAAGGTGGTCCGGCTGCCGCCCGTCACCCCCGTGTACCCAATGGTGTCGGTGTCCACCACGCGCGGCTTCACATCCTCGTACGGGATGCCGAGCGTCTCGGCGAGCTGCATCGCGTGGGACGCCCGGCTGCCTCCAATATCGGTCGCGCCAATCACGAGGCTGACCGTCCCATCGTTGTTCACCGAAGCGTAGGCGGCGGACTCCATACCGGCATTGCCCCAGTAACCCATCGCCACTCCGCGGCCACGATGCTTGCCCTGGATCTCAGAGCGGTAGTGCTCGCTGTTCTTCACAGCCTCCATGGTCTCGGTGCTGCCAATCACGCCGAAGACGCCGCCGTCGGCGCGGCGCGTGCCCTGTTTGGCTACGTTCATCAGCCGCAGGTCCATCGGGTCCATGTCCAGCATCTCAGCCAGCTCGTCCACGACGGACTCGAACGCGAACTCCGAGGCCGGCGCCCCGGGCGCCCGGTACGCGGACACCTTCGGCTTGTTCACGACCACGTCCAGCGCGTCGACCAGGATGTTCGGGATGTCGTACGGCCCCCAGATGCAGGCCGCGCCGCCGCCCGCCGGTGAGCCCGGATAGCCGCCGGCTTCGTACGCGAGGAACGCCTCGGAGGCGACGAACGTGCCGTCACGCTTCGCGCCGAGTTTCACCCGGATGTAGGCGCCCGACGTGGGACCGGTGCCCTCGAATACTTCCTCGCGGTTCATGCTCATCTTCACCGGCCGTCCGGTCAGCCTGGAGAGGACCGCGGCGAGCGGTTCAAGGTACACCGGGATCTTTCCGCCAAAGCCGCCGCCGATCTCCATCGGCACGACTTTCACCTTCGAGACCGGCAGTTTCACGATCTTCGCCATCTGATCGCGGACCGCGAATGCACCCTGCGTGCTCGTCCAGACCGTGAGGTCGTCATCCTTGTTCCAGAACGCCGTGCCATTCTGGGGCTCGATGTAGCCCTGGTGCGTCATCGTCGTCTCGAACTCGCGCTCGATGATGATGTCGGACTCAGCGAAGCCCTGCTCCACGTCCCCGTTCTTGAACTGGAGCGTGCTCGCGATGTTGGTCGGCTGGTCGCCCCGCTCCGGCCCCGGCACGAAGCGAGCGAGCATCTTCACCGTGCGCATCTCAGGATGCAGCAGCGGCGCCGATTCCAGCATGGCGTCGCGGACGTTCAGCACCGGCGGCAGCACTTCGTACTCCACCTCAATGAGCCCCAGCGCATCCTCGGCGATGTGTGGGTCCGTGGCGCAGACCGCCGCGACCGCGTGTCCTTTGTACAGTGCCTTGTCAGAGGCCAGCACGTTGTCGAGCAACCATTTCAGGTTGGTCGAGCTCTCGCCGAGGTCTTCGATGATGTCTTCGGCGGCGGGAAACGCGTTGTTGGTGATGACCGCCTTCACGCCAGGCAAGGCAAGGGCCTTCGACACGTCGATACGCTTGATGAGCGCGTGGGCGTGCGGGCTGCGCTTCACCCGGCCATAGAGCATGCCGGGGAGCGATAGGTCGGCGCCGTACTGCGCTCGCCCCGTGACCTTGTCAACACCGTCCGGGCGGATGGGACGAGTGCCGATGGTGGTGTAGCGCTTCTCTGTGGCGACCAAGGTGTGTTCCCTCCTGGAGGCTATTTGCTCGCATAAGGCAGGCGTACGTGAAACACGCTCTGATGCCGCCCATCTTACTCGCTCGCGGATCGGCAGTCATGATATGCATCGGATTCGCTTCGCAAGGTGAAAGGAGTCACGGATGCTTGTCGCGTTCTCCGTCACGCCGATTGGCACGAGTTCCACGTCGGTCGGCGACATGGTCGCTGAAGCCGTGCGCATCGTACGCGCCTCGGGGCTGCCAAACCGCACCGATGCGATGTTCACCACCATCGAGGGTGAATGGGATGAGGTGATGGCGGTAGTGAAGGCTGCAACGCTGGCGGTGGCGGAGCATACTGGCCGCGTCAGCGTGGTCGTCAAGGCTGACTACCACCCTGGCGTCACCGGCGCGATGGAGGCCAAGGTTCACGCGGTCGAGGCACGGCTGAGCGATGCATAGCGCCGGAGGACGGCGGTATCGTCTTTGATTTGCTGCTCCCCGCCGATTCGGCGAAGTTCCCCTGGCTTCCGCGCGCGAGATGAAGGAGACACACGATGGAATACCGGCGACTGGGCAACTCTGGCCTCGAAGTCTCGATCGTGGGACTGGGTTGCAACAACTTCGGGATGCGCATCGACCAGACAGCCACGGAAGCCGTCGTCGGGCAGGCCCTCGAATGCGGCATCAATCTGTTCGACACCGCCGATATCTACGGCGGCTCGAAGTCGGAGGAGTTCCTCGGCCGGGCCCTTGGCGCGCGCCGTCATGAAGCCGTGATCGCGACGAAATTCGCCGGAGGCATGGGTGAGGGCCCGATGCGCCGAGGCACCTCGCGCCGCTACATCATGCAGGCGGTCGAGGACTCCTTGCGCAGGCTCGGCACTGACTATATTGACCTCTACCAGGTGCACTTCCCGGATCCGTCGACACCGCTCGAGGAGACGATGCGGACGCTGGACGACCTCGTCCGGTCCGGTAAGGTGCGCTACATCGGCAATTCGAACTTCGCCGGCTGGCAAATCGCCTCGGCACACTGGATCGCGAAGACGGAGCACCTGGAGCCGTTCATCTCCGCCCAGAACCAGTACAGCCTGTTGCATCGCTCGGCCGAGACCGAGGTGGTACCGGCCTGCGCCGCATACGGCGTCGGTATCCTGCCGCACACGCCGCTTGGAAGCGGTCTGCTGACTGGCAAGTACCGTGCCGGGGAGCAGCCGCCCGAGGGCACTCGGCTCGCGAACCCCTCGCCGTGGTCGCAGCGGATGCTCACCGAGCGCAACCTGCAGGTCGTGGAGGCGCTGCGCACATTCGCCGAGGGTCGCGGTCATACGCTCGTGGAGCTCGCCTTCAGCTGGCTGCTCCAGCAGCCGCGGGTCGCCAGCGTGATCGCCGGCGCGACGAAGCCCGAACAGGTCGACCAGAACGTCGCTTCCGCTTCATGGGAGCTGTCCGCCGAAGAGCTTGCGGAGATCGACCGCTTGACGAAGTAGCGTTCGATAGAGGGAGCGCGTCAGCTTCGGCTTCCAACGAAGCGTTCTGCCAGGATGAGCACGGGTACGGGGATCTCGTGGCCTGTGTCATCATTCCGTAAGGCTTTGCGGATAGGGTGAGGGGTACAGTCACTAGGTCGCGAGGATTCCAGCATGGTCGCGCTGCCTGCCCGGCCCACGCTCGACTGCTCGATGCACGACCTGCCGGCCAGACCCTCTGGCCGGCTTTCACTCAGCCTCGCGCGCGACGGCATACATCCGAGGCGTCCGAAGGAGCGCGGTGACCATGGCACGACGCATACTCGTCGTCGAAGACGAAGCGATGGTCGCCGAGGTCGTCGAACGCTACCTGCGCCGTGAGGGCTACGACGTCGATGTCGCTCATGACGGCCCTGCCGCGCTCGCCGCGTTCCAGCGCCTGGCGCCCGATCTGGTGATCCTCGATGTCATGCTTCCCGGCATCGACGGCCTCGAAGTATGCCGCCGCATCCGCGAGCAGGCTTCGACGCCGGTCATCCTGCTCACCGCTCGCGACGGCGAGGCGGACAAGGTCAACGGGCTGGGGC
>CAYGHU010000145.1:0-4286 GCA_964349785.1 uncultured Dehalococcoidaceae bacterium
GAGGGGCCGGTACAGCGCACCGAGATCGCGCGCCGTCAGCACATCCCCGACTCGTACCTGGACCATCTGCTGGCGCAGCTCCGGCGTGACGGCTTCATCCGCAGCACGCGCGGGCCCGGTGGGGGCCACCAGCTCGCGCGGCCGCCGGAGGAGATATGTCTGCTCCATGTGCTCGAAAGTCTCGAGGGCTCGCTGGCGCCGATGCCCTGCCTCGAGGACGACGAGTCTTCGGGCGAGCCGCACTCGGTCTGCGCGCAGCAGTGGGTGTGGCGCGAGATATACGACGACATGCGTGCCCGGTTATCGGCGGTCTCGCTCGCCGACCTTGCGAGGCGGGAGCGCGAGCGGATGCGCTCGGCGGCCGTCAGTTACTCCATCTGAATCTGTCTGGACGACGCGAAACGGGATGACAATGCCGGAAACGAAACCGCTGACCGCACCGCTGATCGCGGATTCGGTGCTCGATCTCATCGGCGTCACGCCGCTGGTGCGGCTGGGCCGGGTCGTGCCCGATGGCGCCGCCGAGGTGCTCGGCAAGCTGGAGGCGCGTAACCCCGCCGGTTCCGTGAAGGACCGCATCGCGCTCTCGATGGTCGAGGTAGCCGAGCGCGAAGGCCGCATCAAGCCGGGCGACACGCTGATCGAGCCGACCAGCGGCAACACCGGTATCGGCCTGGCCATGGTCTGCGCGCGAAAGGGCTACCGTTTGGTGCTGACGATGCCGGAGGACATGAGCATCGAGCGCCGTCGGCTCCTCGAGCGCTTCGGCGCGGAGCTCATCCTTACTCCGGCCATCGAGGGCATGACCGGTGCGGTGTTCACGGCGCAGGAGCTGGCCCGCGAGCGTGGCTACTTCATGCCGCAGCAGTTCGACAATCCGGCCAACCCTGAGGCCCATCGCCGTACCACCGGTCCCGAGATCCTCGAAGCGACGGAGGGCCGACTGGACGCCTTCGTTGCGGGCGTCGGTACCGGCGGCACCATCACCGGCGTAGGCGAGGTGTTGCACAGGGCGGGCATACCGGCCCGGATCGTCGCCGTCGAACCCGCGCGAGCCCCGGTGCTCCAGGGCGGGCGCGCCGGTCTGCATGGTATCCAGGGCATTGGCGCCTCGTTCGTCCCCGGTGTGTTGAACCGGGAGGTGTATGACGAGATCATGAGTGTACGCGACGAGGATGCATACGAGATGACGAAGCGCCTCGCGCGCGAGGAGGGACTGCTGCTGGGCATCTCCTCGGGAGCGAATGTATGGGCGGCGGTCCGTGTCGCGGAGCGGCTGGGCCCCGGCAAGCGCGTTGTGACGATGTTGTGCGACACCGGCGAGCGCTACCTCAGCGTGGCGCTGTAACGTAATCGATGCAGTCGAACAGCCGAAAAGGACAATTTTGATGGCCATAAGCGTCTATATCCCCTCGCCGTTCCGGCGGCTGACTCAGAACCACGAGTACGTGTCGGTTGAAGGCGGCAACGTCGCCGAGGTGCTGGACGCGGTGGATCAGAGATACCCGGGGTTTGGCAACCTCGTGTACGACCGCGAACGCGCCATCCCAGCGCACATCAACATCTACGTGAACAACCAGGAGATCCACGAGCTGGCGGGTACCGAAACCGTACTTGCGGACGGTGACCAGATTGCGGTCATCCCCGCCCTCGCGGGCGGGGATGACAATGGGGTCAGCAGCGGGGGCGTCGGCGGCAACGGGACGTCCGAGGCTGCTCCCGCCGGCAACCCCGCCGCCCTGTCGCCCGACGAAGTGATGCGCTACTCGCGCCACATTATCATGGGGCAGGTCGGCCCCACCGGGCAGCGCAAGCTCCGCAACGCGAAGGTGCTCATCGTGGGCGCGGGTGGCCTCGGGTCGCCGGTCGCGATCTATCTCGCGCTGGCCGGCGTCGGCACGGTCGGACTCGTCGAGTTCGACACGGTCGACCTCTCGAACCTGCAGCGCCAGCTGTTGCATCAGACGGCCGACGTCGGCAAGACGAAGATGCAGTCGGCGGTCGAGACGCTGAACGCCTACAATCCGCACGTCACGGTGCGCCGCCACGAGGTGCCCATCACCTCCGACAACGCGATGGAGATCATCCCGGACTACGACTTCGTCGTGAACGGCGCGGACAACTTCGCCACCCGCTACCTGGTGAACGACGCTTGCTACCTGCTCGGCAAGACGCTGATCGACGGCTCAATCCTGCTGTTCGACGGCCAGGCCACTGTCTTCCAGCCCGGCCAGGGCTGCTACCGCTGCCTCTACCCGACGCCGCCCCCGCCCGGCCTCGTGCCATCGTGCGCGGAGGCGGGGGTACTGGGCGCGATCACCGGCATCATCGGCTCCATCCAGGCGACCGAGGTGTTCAAGCAGATCCTCGGGGTCGGCCAGCCGCTGATCGGGCGGCTGCTCCTCGTCGATGCGCTGACGATGGAGTTCCGCACCATGAAACTACGGCGCGACCCTGAGTGCCCGCTCTGTGGCGACCATCCAACCGTCACGGGGCTGATCGATTACGACCAGTTCTGCGGCTCGGCGCCGCTCGTCGCGGCGGAGGCCTAGAAGCCGGGGCATTCTCGAACGACAAAGGACGACAACGATTCCGCCGGTCGCGGCGGAGAGCGCATCGCGGGGGAGAAGAGGGACAACGTTGCCAGTGCAGGTGCATGTGACGTCAGTGATCCAGAAGGCTGTGGACGGACAGCGGGAGCTTGCCGTTGACGGGGCCACAGTCGCCGAGGTCATCCAGAACATCGAAAGCCGCTACCCGGGCTTCCGAGCTCAGATCATGGACCAGCAGGGGCAACTGCACCGCTTCGTCAACATCTACCTGAACGACGAGGACATCCGGTACCTCGGTGGCGCGGAGACGCAGCTGAAGGACGGCGATCAGGTTTCGATCCTGCCAGCGCTGGCCGGTGGCTAGGAGCGACATGCTCTATCACAGCCTGCTCGACATGGTCGGCAACACGCCGCTGGTCGAGATCGCCGCACTGTCGCCGAAGCCCGCGGTGCACATCTACGTCAAGCTCGAGGGCCAGAACCCGACCGGTTCGGTCAAGGACCGCATCGCGAAGTTCATGGTCGAATCGGCCGAGCGCGAGGGCCGCCTGCGACCGGGCCAGACCATCATCGAGCCGACCTCAGGCAACACGGGCATCGCGCTGGCCATGATCGGTCAGCTGCGAGGCTACCCGGTGAAGGTGGTGATGCCGGACGCCGTCAGCCAGGAGCGGGCCGAGCTGCTCCGTGCCTTTGGCGCCGAGATCATCTATTCACCGGGCGACCTCGGCACGAACGGCTCTGTCGAGATGGCCCGAAAGGTGGCCGCAGAGCACCCCGACTGGTTCATGCCATTCCAGTACGAGAACCTCGATAACCCCCGCGCCCACTACGAGACGACCGCCCCCGAGATCCTCGCGGATTGCCCGGACATCGATGTCTTCATCGCTGGCCTCGGCACTGGTGGCACGCTGACGGGCGTCGGCCGGCGGCTTAAAGAGCATAATCCGGCGGTGCGCATCGTGGCCGCCGCGCCGCACCCCGGCGACCTCGTGCAGGGCCTCCGCAGCCTCGAGGAAGGCTATATTCCACCGGTGCTCGACGAGTCCGTCCTCGACGGCCGCATCGTGGTCGACTCGCGCACTTCATTCCGCATGACGCGCGAGCTGACGGCGAAGACCGGCGTGTTCGCCGGCATTTCCAGCGGGGCTGCCGTGCGCGCGGCGCAGAAGGTGGCGGAGCGCATGGACGAGGGGCACGTCGTCTGTCTGCTCGCCGACGGCGGCTGGAAGTACCTGTCGTCCGGTCTCTGGACGCAGGACTACGAGGACATCGAGGAGGACGTCAGCGCGAAACTCTGGTGGTAGCGTGCGCGTCGCCATCATTCGTTTACGTGAATCGCGCATGATCGCGGCATCAAGCGGTTCTATGAATTCAGCAAGGGGGATCGAATGGTAGAGAAACTGGTCACGGTCGACTGGGTCGAGCAGCACAAGGCAGACCCTGGCGTGTGCTTGGTCGAGGTGGACGTCGACACGGAGGCGTATCAGAGCGGCCACATCGATGGTGCAGTCGCCTGGAACTGGACGACTCAGCTCCAGGATCAGGTGCGCCGCGACATCATCTCGAAGGAAGATCTGGAGCAGATGCTGGGCCAGGCCGGCATCGGCAACGACACGCACGTGGTGCTGTATGGCGACAACAACAACTGGTTCGCCGCCTACGCGCTCTGGCTCCTCGAGCTCTACGGCCACGCGAACGTGTCGCTCATGGACGGCGGCCGGGTGAAGTGGA
>CAYGHU010000146.1:0-4186 GCA_964349785.1 uncultured Dehalococcoidaceae bacterium
GCGGGGCCGGTCTCGCAACCGCCGTTGCCTGCGCAGTCGGGCTTACCGATGGCGATGCGGTTGGGCTTACCGATGGCGATGCGGTTGCAGCGGGTGATACAGACGGCGTCGGCGTGATCTGGGTGTTTGTCGATGGGCCCGCTGCCGGCGTGACGGTTTGGAATCCGTCGGTGGCGGCGGTCGTGACCCCAAAATTCGGCTCGGGTGTCGGCGTCGCAGTCGCGGCTTGTCCGGGCGCCAGCCCGCTGTCACCCGCCGGCGAGGGTTCGCTCGCGGAGGCTGGACCGATGGCGGCTAGACCGAACACGATCAGGATCGCGGCCGCCGCCGCGGCGGAACCTCCCCGGCTGATTGTCCTACTCGAGATCACTCAACACTCCTTCATCACGTCCTGTCGCGTTGGCTGGCGCTTATTGCCATCCAACCTGAGTGGAGCCTTACGCCTCTGCACTCAGGCTGTTTGCGACTCTAAGGTCTCGCATGGAAGTAAGTACGGCAACTGACCAACACTTGGCTAACACTTGGCTAACACTTGGCTAACACTTGTGGAGGCTACTTGTGGAGGCCCGCGTGCTCGATGTATCGGCGATCCAGCCTGACGCGAGTGCGGCTGCCCTGAGGCCGGGTACAGCGACCGTTACCGCAAAGGCAACTCGGGCCCAATATACGGCCGACTCCCACAACCCGCGCGGCGTGCGCCTCCGGCTCGGCCGGATGCCACCCCATTGACAGGCCCCGCAAGGCCTCACTCGCGGACCGCTGCCGGCCACGAGGGGACTTCAGCAGCAACCGTTCCACGTGGGGGCGGGACTGCGACGGCAGGGTGCTCAGCGGTGGTTCGTCTCGAATATGCGCCGCGATAATCGCCTGATAGTTCTCGCCGCTGAATGGAGGGGTGCCTCGTCAGCACCTCGAAGAGCACGCATCCGAGCGAGTAGGGGTCCGATTGCGCTGTCGCATCCCCCTCCGGCGCCATGTAGTGCGGCGTGCCAAGCATCGTGCTCGTCCCGGTAAGCCTGGTCAACTCGAGAGCGCGCGCGATGCCGAAGTCGGCCAGCTTCGCGGTGCCATCCCGCGTGACGAGGATGTTCGAGGGCTTGATGTCGCGGTGCACCACGCCGGCGTGTGAACTGCCGACGACGCCTCGAGGATCTGACGATATAGCGGTCTGACCTCGAGCCACGGAATGCGCCCTCGTTCGCGGAGGCTGTCCCGCAACGAGACGCCATCGACGTACTCCATCGCCATGTACGGGACGCCGTCGCGGAGGCCGTAGCCGAGCACCTTCACGACGTATGGCGACTCGATGCGGCGCGCGACCTCGACCTCCCGCTCGAACCGCGCGATGTAGTCGGGATCCTCCGCCAGGTGCGGGTGGACGAGCTTGAGCGCGACGACCTCGTTGGTCTCGGTGTCGCGCGCCTTCCACACGGCGCCCATGCCACCGGAGCCGATCTTCTCGAGGAGTTCGAAGCGCTCATTCATCGTACGCGTCGGCACGACGAGGTTACGATTCGCACGGAGTGGACCGCCCTCTCTCGTCTAGGGGAAGAACAGTTTGTTGCCGGGAACGATGTCGGGTTGCTCAAGGGGTGTCAGCCAGCGGTTCCCCGAGTTCAGGTGAAACGCCCCACTCTTCGCTTCGATCTGATCACGAACCTCGGCTAATATGTGAGGTGCCGGGTTCGTGCGGACATCGGCTGGGCGTCGACCGTCCCTTTCGTCCGGGTCGCGTCGGATGAACTCGACATGGAGGTGAGCGGTCCCCTGTCCGATTCCCGAGAGCCCGACGATGGTATTGCGGTCGACCGGGTCACCAACTCCGACAAGCGGCTTTGAGAGGTGTCCGTACAGGACGATGTACGGGCCTACCTCGACGGCGACCGCATTCGGCGCGGCCTTCCAGTTGTACGGGCTACCGTTGACGGAAATCACCTGGCCGGGCCGGCTAAGTCCCGCGGTCACCTGAGTACCGACCGGGACAAGCCAGTCGATCCCAGAGTGGAAGCCCTGCAACTCGGCGTACCAGTCGTCACGCTTCTGGAATGCGAGTTCCGTGTTCCCGTACCAGTTCGTCGCCGTGACTCGTTCAATCGGCACCGGGCTGGTGTCGATGATGATCTCGTCCGAGAGTGCGTCTTTGACCGTCCCGACTGCGGACTTGCCAACGTCGGCGGCCTTCTTTGCGTCATTCTCCGCTTGCTCACGACTGTACGAGCAGGCGACGAGCGGGGATACGAGGGCGATCGCGAGGAAGCGGCGGCGGGGAATCCGGACCTGCATGCTCTTCTCCAATTCTTACTGAACGGGCGACACGAGATCCGCCGCCACGAGGAGGACGGAGATTCCGCCCATCACGAAGAGCATGATGGTCCAATAGTCTGGCGGGGACGGCAACGGAGACAGACGGGCCGTCGGCCTGACCTCCGGTAATAGCGTCTATGCGCTCCATTCCTTCCTGGTTCGGCCTTCTTCGGCACGCACTCGCGGGTACCGTAACCGAGGACCTTGACGACGTGCGGCGAGTTGATGCGACGCGCTACCTCGACCTCACGCTCGAAGCGGGCGATGTAGTCGGGGTCTTCGGCGAGGTGCGGGTGGACGAGCTTGAGCGCGACGACCGCGCCAGTCTCAGTGTCGCGCGCTTTCCAGACGGCTCCCATGCCGCCGGAGCCGATCTTCTCCAGGAGTTCGAAACGCTCAGTCATATCACCCCACCCTTCGAGCCGAATGGAGTGTCGGTGCCAGAGGGCGGCGACTCCGCGCGTGTGTTGTGACGGTGGAGGAGCGCGTGTCGGAGCTCCAGGCCGATAGCGAGCCAGCGTGGATTCGCTCCCCGGCGGGCAAGTCGTCAACGAAGAACTGCATGGTTACGACGGCCCCGCGTTCGGAGGCGAGTCTGAAGATCGTGGTAGGAGTGCGGACGAGGGGGGAGTTGTCATATGCTCGGCATTCCTTGCCTAGCGCTCGGAGACCATCGTCCCTTAGTTGGTGGAGAGTGCATAGCCGTTGTCGATGTCCACTGGAGTTCCACCCGGAAACCAGCTTGCCGGGGGGCTCGAGGACGCCAACTTGCCGTTGATTGTAAAGGTAACAATCGCTCCAGGTGTTGGGTTGCACGGCGCATTTGGGAAGATATAGAGGACCCATTCACCTGCGGCCGTCGCTTTCGATGCCTTATCCTCGGAGCTGAATGCGCACGACACTCCTCGAATGAACGTCTCAACCTGTGCACCAGCGGCGAGTCTCTTCCCGTAGAAGACTGCAGGTAGACCTTTTGAGCGGTCGCCGACGTAAACGGCACCATTCGAGATCAGAACTGGTTGTGAAGTCACCGGCGTGGGTATTGGAGGCGCCTGAGTTGGAGCCGCTTGCGTCGGTGACGGTGGCTGGGTCTGCACTATTGCCGGAGCCTCCGGTCGCGCTGGCGACTGCGTGTGCGAGGGCGGGGGCTGCACCGGCACCTGTGTTTGCATGGGGGCCTGCGTCCGAGTTGCCACCGGGATCTCTGTCTGGTTTGGCGTGCGCGTCTGGGTCGCCAGAATCGCCGGGCCAGTTGAAGGCTGCGTTGGCGTAATCAAGACTGTCCCTGATGAAACCGCGACGATGCGAGCAGACTCGTTCGCTGTCGTCGAGCCCTCGCTACCCCGTAGCGCTAGCGCCCCTGTGGCTGTTGCGACCAGCAATAGGGTAGCCACAACTCCAGCGGTTACTGGCCAGGTCATGAGGTGGTTGCGGCGCGGGACCCGTGGACGGATGCCGTCGATGAGCGATCGGACGAATTCTGCCGCGGAACTCGGACGGCCCTCGGGCGGCTTGGCCAGCAACCAAGCCGCGAGCGGTCGCGCCCCGGCGCTCAGTTCCGAGGTCCTAGGCTCGTCGCGAATATGCGCGGCAATGACTGCTTGCTGACTTTCACCCTCGAAGGGTGGGTGGCCGGTAAGCATCTCGAACAACACGCAGCCGAGGGCGTAGAGGTCGGACTGCGGCGATGGGGTGCCTTCCGGGGCCATGTAATGCGGCGTACCGAGCATCGTGCTGGAGCCGGTGAGACGGGTGAGGTCGAGCGCCCGGGCGATGCCGAAGTCTGCGAGCTTCGCAGTCCCGTCCGCAGTGATGAGGATGTTCGAGGGCTTCACGTCGCGATGGATGACGCCGACGTAGTGGGCGGCGCCGAGGGCCTCGG
>CAYGHU010000147.1:0-4185 GCA_964349785.1 uncultured Dehalococcoidaceae bacterium
TGTAGCCGCGCCCCATCGAGTAGGTGTCCATCATCCACGCCATGATCTGCGCGTTCGTGCCCATGTCGGGCGCGGGGATGTCCTGGTCGGGGCCGATGATCGGCGTCAGCTCAGAGGTGAAGCGCCGGGTGAGGTTCTGCAGCTCCGCCGGGCTGAGCTGCTGCGGGTCGACGGCCACTCCGCCTTTCGCGCCGCCGAACGGGATGCCGACTACCGCGCACTTCCAGGTCATCCACATCGCCAGCGCCTTGACCTCGTCCAGCGAGACATCCGCGCTGTACCGGATGCCACCCTTCGTGGGGCCGCGCGCCCCGTTATGCAGCACCCGATACCCCTCGAAGACGCGAAGATTGCCATCGTCCATCTCGACCGGGAACTGGGTCTGGAACACCGTCTTGAACGCAGTCAGCAGCGCGCGCTGACTGTCGGGCAGCCGCAGCCGGTCGGCGGCGGCATGGAACTGATGCAGGGCGCTGTCGAGCGCTGTCGCCATCCTCGTCCCCCTTGAGTCTCCAACATATCGTCTCAGAGGCGTGTATGCTGCCACGCGGTCATATACGCGGGCCAGTCGAAGTCGCGTCTCTGCACCGAAGGAGCAGCGAATGCCCCACAACCAGCATCTCGCTGAGCGCGTCCGTTCCCTGCTCGGCGACGAACCGCTGCTGAGCGAGCGCAACATGTTCGGCGGCGTCTCCTTCATGCTCGCGGGCAACTACTGCTGCGGCGTGCTCAATGACGACCTCGTCGTCCGGCTCCGTCCTGAGGATGCCGGCAAGGCGTTGGAGAAGCCGCACGTACGGCCCATGGATTTCACCGGCCGCCCCATGAAAAACTGGTTCTACATCGCGCCCGAAGGCATCAAGACCAGGCGCGCCCTCACGACCTGGGTCGACCGCGCCCGCGCGTTCGCGCTTTCGCTGCCCCCGAAGTAAGCCCTACCCCTACTTGACGACTCATGAATGACCACTACAATGACCATATGGTCAAAACAATGCCTGTAACCGAAGTCAAGGCAAAGCTTCTGGCCCTACTCGACGAAGTCGAACGGGCGAGGAGATCGAGATCACGCGCCGTGGCGTCACCATCGCCCGCATCACGCCGGTCAGAAGTCCGCTCGCGCTTAAGGGCATGTTCACTGGACTCGTAGTGACGAAGGATGAGGATGACGACCTCTACTCGACAGGCGTGACCTGGAATCTGTAGCGATGGCGGTCCTGCTCGACACGCACGTCGTCCATTGGTGGTCGATAGAGCCCGCGCGTCTGAGCCATGCGGCCGCCGGCGCGATAGCCAACGCGGACGAGCTCGCCTGGCTCGCTCAGCACGGACGGATTGTGATGACGCTACCCATCCGCTCGTGGCTCGATGGCCTCGCGGGCCAGCTCCGCACCCTCGAGGTGACCCCGGCGGTCGCCGCGACAGCGGTCGCACTGCCCAGTTCATTCCCAGGTGACCCCGCGGACCGGCTCATCTACGCCACGGCGATCGAGCACGGATGGCCGCTGGTCACCAGAGACGAGCGGCTGCGGCGGCACAGACACCCGAGGCGGATCACGGTCTGGTAGGCTCGGCGGCCCCTCCCTTACCGGCGGCTTCGGCCCGCCACACGCACGATCCCCCACACATAACGAAGCCCCGGCTCATCGCCGGGGCTTCGTGCTAAACAACAGCCCTCGAGGAGCTAGTCAGGCTCGGCCACATACCCCGCGACCGCGCCGGCAAGCACGCCGGGGCTCGACTGCAGCAGCTCGAACAACGACTCCTCGTCGCCCGGGAGCAACGGCTCCGGCCGCTCGAAGTCGAAGATGAACGGCAGCAACAACGACTCCGGCATCGGGATCTCCGCGATCGGCGTCGGCCGTTCGACGATGATCGACGCCCGTGCCGGGATCAGCTTGCCGATGATCACGTTCTCCTTCAGCCCGCGCAGGCGGTCGGTCGAGCCCGAGATGGCCGCGTCCGTCAGCACCCGCGTGGTCTCCTGGAACGAAGCCGCCGCCAGGAACGAGTCCGTACTGAGCGAGGCGCGCGTCACGCCCAGCAGCACCGGCACCGCCGTCGCCGGCTCGCCGCCTTCGGCTACCAGCTTGGCGTTCAGGTCCTCGTACGCGTGGCGGTCAAGCAGCTCGGACGGCAGCAGGTCGGTGTCGCCGGCCTCCTCCACCCGCACCTTGCGCAGCATCTGCCGCACGATGACCTCGATGTGCCGGTCGTTGATGTTCACGCCCTGCGACCGGTAGACGCGCTGCACCTCGTCCACCAGGTAGATCTGCACCGCCTCCGGCCCAAGGATCGAAAGCACGTCCTGCGGGTCGAGCGCGCCCTCAGTGAGCTGCTGCCCGGCGCGGACAAACTCCCCGGACTCCGCACGCGTACGCGCGGACGCCTCGATGGGGTACTCCCGCTGGTCCGTCTCTTCCGAGACGACGCGCAGCCCGGTCGGGCGGCGTCGGCGCGGGTTTCCCCGCACAAACTCCACTCGTCCGGCAATCGCCGCCTTCACCGGCACCATCGGCGCGGAGGTGTCGGCATCCACGGCCGGCTGAGCGAGCAGCTGCGCGCTGTCCACCACGTCGCCCTCTTCGACGAGCAGTTCGAACTCGTCGGGCAGGTCGTACTCCTCGGAGAAGGACTCCGTGTTGGAGACGGTGACCATGCGGGTGTCGCCGGAGCGGACCACCTGCGCGATGCCATCGATCTCTGAGACGATCGCCCGCCCGCGCGGCACACGGGCCTCGAAGATCTCCTCCACGCGCGGCAGACCCGAGGTAATGTCGATGGCAGACGCCACACCGCCGGTGTGGAACGTCCGCATCGTCAGCTGCGTGCCGGGCTCGCCGATGGACTGCGCCGCGATGATGCCCACGGCCACGCCCATCACGACCAGACGGCCCGTCGCCAGCGAGCGACCGTAGCAGAGGGCGCACACGCCACGGCGGGCCTGGCAGGTCAGCGCCGACCGGACGTGGACCTGCTCCACCTCTGACTCGATGATGCGGCGCGCGGCCGCCTCGTCAATCTCTTGGTTCGCGCCGACGATGATCTCGCCGGTCTTCGGGTCGGCCACCGCCGAAGCGGCCCAGCGGCCGGTGACGCGCTCCTCGAGTGACGCGAGGATGCCCGTCTCAGCCCGCTCTCGCAGCCAGATGCCGGGAATCGCGTCGTCCGGGCCCACGCAGTCGTCCATCAGGACGATCAGGTCCTGCGCCACATCGATCATGCGCCGCGTCAGATACCCGGAGTCCGCCGTCCGCAGCGCGGTGTCCGCCAAGCCCTTGCGAGCGCCGTGTGTCGAGATGAAATACTCGAGGACGGACAGCCCCTCCCTGAACGACGAGCGGATCGGCAGGTCGATGATGCGGCCGGACGGGTCGGTCATCAGTCCCCGCATACCGGCCATCTGCCGGATCTGCGCGATGTTCCCCTTCGCCCCGGACGTAGACATCATCGCGAGCGGCCCCTCGGGGTCGAGCGACAGCTCGAGCGCCTTCTGGATCTCGTTCGTGGTATGCGTCCAGATGTCGATGGCGGCCTGGTACTTCTCATTCTCCGTCACGAGACCGAGCTGGTACTGCTCCTCCATCTCATCCACGCGCTGGTCGGCCTCCGCCATCAGCGCCGGCTTCTGGCCCGGCACGCGAATGTCGTTCACGGCGATCGAGATGCCGGACTGAGTGGCGTACCGGAAGCCGATGTCCTTCATCTGGTCGACGAATTCGACGGTAGCCTCCGGGCCCAGGGTGCCGTGGATCCTGGACACCAGCTCCCGCAGCGTTTTCTTGTTCATCAGGGCGTCCTGATACCCCATGGACGCCGGCACGATCTCGTTGAACAGCACGCGGCCGATGGTGGTCTCGATGAATGACCCATCGCGGCGCAGCCGGATGCGGTCGTGGATCTTGGAGTGGCCAGTCTCATACGCCATGCGCACATCGACGGCGGAGCCGAACGTGTGCCGTGGCTGCTCCGCGTTCCGGGGCGAGTCGTACGTCATGTAGTAGCAACCCAGCACCATGTCGAGCGTCGGCGCCACCACTGGCTCGCCATCCGAGGGCGACAGCAGGTTCTTCGTGGAGAGCATGACCTGACGCGCCTCGGCGACCGCCTCGTAGGACAACGGCACATGGACCGCCATCTGGTCGCCGTCGAAGTCCGCGTTGTACGCGAAGCAGACGAGCGGGTGCA
>CAYGHU010000148.1:0-2840 GCA_964349785.1 uncultured Dehalococcoidaceae bacterium
ATGGTGGTGGGGGTGTGGTGAGGGCGGGCCGATCCCCCAACCGCCGTCCGGGCCCGCATGATAGATTATGTATACCGATGTACGGGAGTCGGATCAGCACGTAACCGAAGAGCTTGGTGTAATCTTTCACGGGGGATGTAGGTTGCGAGAGGGACGAGCGTGATTCCCGGTCTACTGCTTTCACGATCCCGAGTGCGCTTTGCCCAGACGTATCTGAGCACTGTCGTCTGCCAATTGCGCTACCATCCTCTTCTTCGTCTCGATCAGCCTGATGCTGGCGTTATTCTACAGGACGCGATCGGCAGTTCGTTCCCTATTGCACAGGCGGAGCCAACGGTCCAGATTTCTGTCGGAAGGCCAAGCGCCGAGGGAGACCTGCAAACGATTCGGTCGGCATGGCGATTTCACACTGCAGACCGCAAGTGGCGCCTAACAGTCGGAGCAGAATCGGTTGCTCTCGAGACTCTATCCTACGTGGACTTCGAGGATTTCTTAGAAAGGTTCATGGCGCCGCTTGAAGTCATTCGGAATAGTTTTGGGTCGCCGCTCATCACTCGGGTAGGTATTCGGAAGGTGAACCTCATCCCGACGGACGAGGTCTCTGCAACCACAGCCCTTCGTCCCGAGGCTGTTCCGCTTCTTCAGTCGGAGCTGGCACCAGCACTACTGACCGTCCGGAGCCAGCTTACCTTGGCAGCAGAGCCAGGTGGGGTGAATGTAACGTTTGGAATGGAAGAAGGCGCGCGCTTTCGACTGGATATCGATCGGTTCGATACCCAAGAGACTGAATTGCCGGATGCCATTCACCGCCTGCCCGACTTCAGCCAAGACGCTACAGATCTTTTTCGATGGTTCATTAGCGAGGAGTTGGAAATGCGAATGGGACCGGAGGCAAAATGACTGACTTGTACGCCGTTCCTGAGCCCTCAACGCTCCTTTTCGACGACGAAGCTAATCGTGTCTTCGGTGCGCTTCCGGGCATTGGGTTTGCCTTCTACGTTCAGGACGGACATCCGATTTTTCGGTATATCTCGCGAGGGCTGGACGGCTCGATCACAGAGAGCACGTTTGCTCCGTTCGTTCACTCCGCGCGACCTGGGACATATACGTCTGCGGAAGCAGACTACTGGGGCACATTTGAGGAAGCTACGGCCCGCCTAAGTGCGCTTCATACAATCGCAAATCTCCCAGCGGCGCTTTGCCCAGCGGTCAACGCGGAGGTTCAAAGCGCCGCGTCCTATGAGTTGCGGCACCTACTTCGCGAAAAGAAACCGCTACGCGAGGCGCGACTGATTTCGGGTCCTGCACGGCGTGACGAGTAGCGAGCGCGAGGACGAGCGCATCCTCCCGTCGTTGGGTCGTCTGAAGCAAGGTGAAATCCTGCATGGATTGACCTTCGTTACTCTTCAGAAGCAGGACCCCGGAGCAGACGGGAACTATCGTCTCTGGGGCGCGCCGGAGACTCCTTGGCACATTGTTCTGACTCAAGACTGCGACCTTGAACAGGACGCGAGCGCTCGCGAGGGAGAGACGTATAGCGACAAGCGTCTTTGGGGCATTCTCATCGCACCAGGTTGGGACGCGAATGATGTAGAGGAAGGACGGCATCTAACAGGAACAGGTTTTGAAGACCTTCACGACGGTACCCGGTGGGTTCATAGGATGGGTGGAACTGAAGCGAACTACCTTCGCACGAATCGGCTTGAGCGTTGGCACTTCGTCGAGGCGCATCAGCTAACTAATGACACCGCACTGGCGTTCGACTTCAAGCTCGCGACAACCGTCCATCCTGACTACGTCACCGCGGCGATTGGGAATGCTCCCGAAATGCGCGTGGGTACCCTCGGAGGTCTTTGGGCCAATCACCTCGCTCACCGTTACATCACGTTCCTAGGTCGAGTGCCTCTACCGTGATCCCCATTGCCCTCCCCCACCCCGCACCCTGCCCATCGAGGTGGCATGTACGCACACGTCGTAGTAGTACCGGCGGCGGCTAGCCGGACCGGTCTCGATACTCCGCGTACACCCGCCTCGCCCCGTATAGCCCCTTGAGGCCGTACGCTGGCCGGAATCGCGTTCCTACCCTGAGAGAGGGCTGACCGAGATGCATGTGAGCGGGCTGGGCTATCCGGCGATCATCGTGAAGAACATGGAGGAGTCGATCGGCTTCTACACGAAGACGTTCGGGATGCAGCACCTCTACACCGAGCCCAACCGCGACGACGCTGAGTCCTCGCAGGCGTTGCTGCACGCGGGGAACGACACGTACCTACTGCTGGTGGGCCCTAATGACCCCAACCTCAAGCTCGCTGAGGCGAGCCTCGGCGTCGGTTCGATGCAGTACCTGAGCCTGCGGGCGCCGGGCGACCTGATGGACCGTGCCTTCTTCGAGCTGTCGTCGGTGGGCGCGCAGGCCAGCGAGGAGATCCGCCGGGGCTACGAGCGGCTCGTGTTCATCGAAGACCCGAACGGCATCCTCGTCACGCTGATCGCCTGGACCGCCGAGCCGCCTCCCGGCCTCTCCCGCCCCGCCGTCCTCGCCCGCGCCGCCGCCATCCGCGAGGCGGAGCGCGTCCCCTTCATCGAGGACTCGCACCTGCGCCAGGCGATCGCGGAGCTGTCCGGCGGGTAGGGCGCGCCGATGGACGCGCTGACTGTCTTCGGTGTGGTCGCGGTCTCCTCGATGCTGCTCTTCTATGCGCTGGAGTCACGCGCGGCGGTCTTCGTGCTGGCGTTCGCGGCGGCGTGCCTCGCCTCGTCGGCCTACGGATTTCTTTCCGGCGCGTGGCCGTTTGGCGTCGTCGAGCTGGTGTGGTCGGGCGTCGCGCTGAGGCGGTGGC
>CAYGHU010000148.1:2940-4104 GCA_964349785.1 uncultured Dehalococcoidaceae bacterium
ACGAGGAGGAGAGAGCGATGTTCACGACCGACCAGTACGAGGGCATGCTCGCGGAGACGGTGACCTTCACCGGCGCCGGCGGCGATACGGTCGATGCCTATCTCGCGCGGCCGCTGGGGCCCGGCCCGTTCCCGGCCGTGGTGCTGATCCACAACGTGCTCGGGTGGGGGGAGTGGTACCACGAGGCGACGCGCAAGTTCGCGCACCATGGGTACCTCGCGATCTGCCCGAACCTGTTCGACCGGGACGGCGATGGGGCGCCCGAGGACGTGGCGGCGAAGGTGCGCGCCGACGGCGGCCCGCCCGACGACCGCGTGGTGGCCGACGTGGACGGCGCGGCCCGCTACCTGCGCTCGCTGCCGTACGCCAGCGGCAAGGTGGGGGTCATCGGCAGCTGCTCCGGCGGGCGGCACACGTTCCTCGCGGCGTGCCGCACGACGAGCTTCGATGCGGCGGTGGACCTCTGGGGCGGGCGTGTGGTGATGGCGCCGGAGGACCTCAACGAGAAGACGCCGGTGTCGCCCATCGATTACACGAAGGACCTCTCCTGCCCGCTGCTCGGCCTCTTCGGCGTGGAGGACCGCAACCCCACGCCCGCGATGGTGGCCCAGCTGGAGGCGGCGTTGAAGCAGCACGGCAAGGAGTACGAGTTCCACAACTACGAGGGCGCGGGACACGGCTTCTTCTATTACCACATGGGCATGTACCGGCAGGAGCAGGCCGTGGACGGCTGGGAGAAGGTCTTCGCCTTCTTCGGCAAGCACCTCGGCGGGGCGGCGTAGCTCGAAGGCGGGAGGCAGTCAGATGTGCACGATGATTGTGGAGCAGGTCGCACTGACCGGTGTGGCGAAGGGCGGCGGGAACTGGTTCGCGGTCGACCGGGCGAATGTCGGCTACGACCACCCGTTCCGCCTGCCGCTCGAACACGCGGTCACGATCGACTTCGTGAACGAGGCGCAGGGCCCGAGCGCCCGAGTCGCCGTCGAACTCACGCCCGAGTCGGCGCAGCGCCTGCTCGACGCACTGACGGTTGCCCTCGGACGGGGGGCGGCAGCGGAGGCGGCGTAGCCTCCGAGAGCTGGCGGAGGGTTGTGCGAGGAGGGCGGAAGCGTGAGCTTCCGCCCTCCTGGTGTGCCAGTGTTCGTCCTTCGACAGGCTCAGGAC
>CAYGHU010000149.1:0-4095 GCA_964349785.1 uncultured Dehalococcoidaceae bacterium
TAGCGACGGCGATTCGATGAAGGTGGGCCGAACGAGTCCAGAGATCCCGTCCGTCGACAGCCAGGACCGCACGAAGATACTGCGTCCGCACACGGTGCTCACTAGTGTGCTTCGGAGGCTCCGACGGTCTGGCCTCCTGCGAGCGTTGATGTGGGCGGCGGCCGGTGATGTTGCCGCACGCGTCGGCATGTTGCTGGTGACAATCGTAGCCGCGCGAGCCTTGGACCCGGGCGAGTTCGGACTCTACCTGGGTTTCAGTGCGGTGGTGCTGCTCGCCGCTTCGCTCTGGGACCTCGGTGTCGGGACCGTATTGACGCGAGAAGTAGCGGCAGGCCGCGTGACTCCGGCGAAGACGCTCTCTCGGCTCGTCTCCTTGCGCGCGCGAACCTTCCCTTTGTGGCTCCTGACGTTCGCGACAGGGACGTTCATCCTGACGCGCAACGAACCGGCGGGCACTGGGGCGGTACTTGCGTTCGCGGGCGTGTCGCTTGTATTCGCGACGCATGCGCTCGCGCTGGCCACGTTACGAGGCTTGCTCCAGTTTCGGGCGGCGAGCTTCTCGGTAGCTGGCGGGCGCTGGCTCACGGCCGTGCTCTCCGTGCTCGTTCTGTGGGTCGCCCCGGAGTCGGGCGCGCTCGCATGGATGGCGGCGGCGTTCCTTGCGGGAGAGGCCTTCACGCTGGTATTGGCCGCGGCGGCACTGATCCGAACCCCAGGCTCGGGCGTGCGGGTGGACGCCGATGTGGTGGAGCCGGCGGATGTGCTGACGCTGCGGAGTGCGGCGCCGTTCGCCGCGAACGGCATTCTCGCGATGGTATACAACCGGCTTGACATCGTGATAGTCGCCGCTTTGGCATCGTCGGCGGCCATGGAGGATTACGCCCCGGCCTCGCGCATTCAGGACGTGCTCTACGCGATTCCCGCCACGATCGGAGCGGTCACCTTCCCCCTCATGTCGCGCGCTTTGGCCGGAACAGACGGAGTCGAGCACGTGCGGCATATCGTTGTGCAAACGGTGGTACTGGGGCTCGTCGTGGCGCTGCCGGTTGCGGTGGCGGTGTTCGTATTCACGCCCGACCTGCTGCGACTCGTGCTTGGCCCGGAGTACGAGAGCTCCGCAACCCCTACGCGCATCCTGGTCTGGTCCGTGCCTTTGGGAGTCATCGGGGCCCCGCTCTTGGGTGCTCTCGGCGCGATGGGGCGCGCTCCCGACACCACGAAGGTCTTCCTCGCGGCATTCATCATCTCGATCACCATGCATGCGGTACTCGACTGGTGGGCAGGGGCGGCGGGCGCCGCCGTGGCCTCCCTCGCAAGAGATCCAGTATCCATTGCGGCAGCCGTCCTCCTGTTTCGACGGGGCGCGAGAATCTGGACTGCCGCACTCGATCCATACGCGGCGCCGCTGAAGCGCACGCTGGGAGCCTCACCGTGATCACCGTTCAGAAGAACGCGGCTTCGGTCTTCACCCGACTGGGACAACTGGGCTGGTTCTACGTGCGCTCGGCATTCGCGTCGCCACAGCGCTTCGTCGGCCTTCTGCGACGCCCCGTGGGGGCAGCGCTCGACGCGGAATTCGAAGCCGTATCACCGTTGCCGGTCCTCCCGGTCCCGCTGCGAAATGCGCTAGGCAGGGAATGGGCTCTTCTCCCACCTCGTGGAGGGTTTGCGGGTGGCAACCAGGACCCCACAGGCCTCCTCTATCTTGTGACCATCGCGCGAGCTCTGAATGCTCGAACCATCTTTGAGATCGGGACATACAACGGCCTAACCGCGCTCACGTTGGCTCGTAATCTTCCGACCGCTGAGGTGCTCACGCTCGACCTGCCATCGCGGGTCCAACCAGCGATGCCGATCTTGGAGAGTGACGTCCAACACATCAACGGCGGCGCGACGCGAGCTTATGAAGGCCAGCCCGAAGCCGAACGTATCGTACAGCTTCTCGGCGACTCGGCCGCCTTTGATTTCGGGCCGTGGTACGGAACTTGTCAACTCGTCTATGTGGATGGTGCTCACTCCTTCCAGTACGTAGAGAACGATTCTCGCCACGCTTTCGGCCTGGTCAGCGAATGCGGTGCGATCGTCTGGGACGATTACTGGAGACCAGTTCCGGACGTCGCTCGCTACCTGAACCCCCTGGGGAAATCGAACATATTCCGGCTTCCCGAGTCGAGGCTCGTAGTGTGGCTGACCGATCAGGCAATGGACCAACTGCTAGCGCGTGGGACATAGAAATGAATGTTCGCCGCGTGTGTGTCCTGGGCAGTTCCATAAGCATGCTGGCGCGACCGGATGGAAGCGGGGACCCTTACCCGCGAGTTCTTGAGCGAATACTAAACTGCGCTGGCGACGACCTTTGGCTCATTGAGAACCAAAGCGAGATAGCGGCCACTGTTGATAACATTTCCACGCATCTAACTACCAGGATAGTAGCCGCACTGCCGGATGTCACAATCGTGCATTATGGCCACGTCGAGGCGATCCGTCGCCCTCATTCAAGGCGGATGTGGTTATGGACTCACCTTTACGTGCCGGGCATGACACCGCGTGCACGGAGGATGCGCATCATGGGTCGATGGTACGCAGCGGCGCGGCGACGACTGGGGCTGACTCAGCACTGGGTACCCCTGCCCCGTTTCCGTCGTGTGCTGTCGGAGAGCATCGAGTACCTGCAGCGCAACACGTCGACGGCAATCATCCTGATCGAGGCGAACCCCTGGAACGAAAGCATCGAGGCATACGGGCCCGGCACGAAGGGGCAGATAGAAGAGTACAACGCAACTATGAGAGAAATAGCTGCTTGCCACAGCATCGATTTCGTAGAACTGAGTGAGCTATCGGTGGCGGACCCTTTCCACCGGCCTGTCCAGGACTTTATCCCCGACGGGACCCATTTCTCAGGAGAAGGGCACGAGTTGCTAGCTCGGGTGCTGGCGGAAAGTATCTCGAGAAGGCTTCAGCTTTTCTATGGGAAGGCCCTCTCGAGTGGATAGAGTTTTATAAATGGCCGTGACCATGACCACCCGTGTGTGCCTCGTCTGTGGAGATCTCGAGTCTTCGACCGTGCTTGTTGGCGCTGAGGATCGCTTCGGAGTGGGCGGTTCCTTTCCGGTCGTTGCCTGCGCACGCTGCAGTTTCACCTGGACCGCTCTCTCTGCAGAGTTTGATCTCGGCGCCTGGTATGACCGGGGCTACTGGACCGAGCCCGGGCAGAGCGCCGATGGGCGGGGGTCAAAGACCTCCGCTTATGGGCTGAGGATGGCGTGGTCGGCGTGGCGCGCCTTCAACGGGAGCGCCCGGCCGACCCGCTGGGTGCGCACTGGCCGTGTGCTCGACGTCGGATGCGGATCGGGTTATGACACGGTGGAGATGATCCGATCTGGCGCGAATGTCGTGAGCATTGACCTATCGGAACGAGCGTTGCGGCAGGCCGCCTCCGCCGATGTGCCGCCGGTTCGCGCCACGCCCCTCGCATATCCTTTTGCCGACGACACATGCGATGTCGTGGTGATGTCGCAAGTGTTGAAGCACGTGACGGATCCTCTGGCCGCGCTGGAGTCGACGCGGCGGATCCTTCGCCCGGGAGGAAAGCTTCTGTTGCTAGCCCCGAACTCACGCGGCCTACGGCGTCGTGCATTCGGCAGTCATTGGGCAAACTGGCATCTTCCCTATCATCTCTGGCATTTTGACCGAGGATCGCTCACTACGCTGCTTGAGCGGGCAGGATTCACGACCGTGCGCTGCGCCACCGTATCTCCCGGTGAATGGTTGCTCCTTAGTTGCGGCTTGCGTTGGCGTCGGCTTCAAGAAATCGGCGAGCATCGCACGCTATCGCGGCTCATTCTCCTGGTGGCGACCCCGGGATTGCGCCTGATCGATCTTCTTGGCGGTGGCGATTGTCTTGTAGTGGAGGCAACGCCCAATGGATGAGCGTCCCCTCGTCTCCGTCCTCACGCCGTCCTACAACCAGGGCCGTTTCACCGACTGCATAGCATCCGTCGCCAGCTACGCGCCGGACGACCTGCGGTGCGTGAGCCAATGATCGCGATTCGTCGCAGCCAGGGTCACAGGACCACGCTGGCGTGGACGAATGGC
>CAYGHU010000150.1:0-4075 GCA_964349785.1 uncultured Dehalococcoidaceae bacterium
GTGATCGGGATGGACGGCGGCGTAATCGACCCCGGGGGGCCAATCGGCGGTTAGGCGGGCCTCGATACGCGGGGGCGGCGAATGGGCAGGCTCGCCACGAGGAAGCCCGCGCCGAGGATGCTGACCGGCACCACGTTCACGAGGTGTGACAGGACGCTGAAGCTCACGGCGGCGCTGCGGTCGACGCCGAAGGCGACCAGGGTGAGCGTCGCCGCCGCGTGGTAGACGCCGACCTGCGCCGGAGATGATGGGACGAGCATCGCGAGGTTGGTGCTGCAGCCGACGACGATGGCGACGAGGGGCGAGACGTGTATGCCGAGGGCGTGGAAGAGCACGTAATTGATGCCGAAGGCTCCGATCCACGCCACCGCGGACCACACCCAGATCGTCCAGCCCTCGACGGAAGCGATGCGCCGCCAGGTGTCCACGGACGACATGAGCGCCGGCGACCAACGCGCCCAGACACGCGGAGCGAGCCGGCGGCTGAGCAACAGCAGGCCACCGGCCAACATCAGGCCGGCCACGAGCGCCACGCCAGGTACAACGAGCGACTGCGGCCGCCATTGCAGCGGCGTGCCCGAGAGGAACGGGGTCACCGCGAGGAAGCAGACCGTGAGTGTGCTGGCATCGACGACGCGTTCGGCCACCATCGATGAGACGACGTGGCCGATGCGCACGCCGTGGCGGCGGACGGTGATCGCGCAACGGGCGGCATCGCCGATACGAAACGGCAGGACATTGTTGAGGAACATGCTGATGTGGACGATGCCGAAGCGCTGGGGGAAGGAGACGGCAGGGCGGCTTGGCAAGAGCGCCCCCCAACGGGCAATCTTGGCTGAGAGCGAAAGGAACAAGCAGGCGACGGCCAGCCCCACCAGCAGCGGATCGGCGTGCCGGAGGATGCGCAAGCTCGCCTGCTCGTCGACGGCAAGCAGCAGGAGCCACACAGAAAGCACGGAGAGCCCAAGGCCAATGACGACCTGCAGCACTTGCCTGCGTTCGATAGACATCACCGCATTACTCGATGAGGCAGCAGGCTACGATAGACAATCGTCACCCCGGCTAGTCCACAAGCTCCGAATCGACGTAGTGTAAGGCATGATCGGCGTGACATCGCATGGGGACGCGTACCGCGGGCCTCGGCCGCTGCAGATCCTCCAATGGGCGATCCTCGCACCTCTCGTCCTCTCGCTCGCAACGCGGACATGGTACGAGCACGAGTGGCTGGCGGGGGTACTGCTCGCTGTCGCCGCGCTCATCTGGCTGCCCGACCTCCGTCACGGCGAGCGACGCTGGTGGTTCATCTACGTCGCCGGGCTCTTCATCTACACCCTACTGCGGGCACAAGCCGACAATTTCTTGTTCCCGATCCAGGTGGGGTACCCCATCGAGTTCGATAAGGTTGTGTTCGGAGGCATTGAGCCGGTCGTCTGGCTCCAGTCGCGGTTCTTCTCACCGTCCGGCGTTGGCATCTTCGATGTGGTCGCAACGCAGGTGCACTGGTCGTTCTTCGTTGTGCCACACGCGATGGCGGCGGCGATCTACATCTGGCGCAGACCCATGTTTGCGCGTTATGTCATTATGTTGGTCGCTGTCGAGTTTGTGGGCCTGGTGTGCTTTTACCTCGTACCGACCGCGCCGCCCTGGCTCGCGGCGCAGTATGGCGCGATCGGTCCCGCATACCGCGTCATGAATTTCGTCGGCGGTTCGATGGACGCCGAAATGTACCGCACGCTCTACTCCGCGCTGGGTGAACCGAACTCGGTGGCGGCGGTACCGTCGATCCATATGGCGGTGACGTTCGCCGGTTACCTGTGGGTACGCCGGTTCTACCCGGCTGTCGCCCCGCTGTTCCTCGCGTATTCCGGCTTGATGGCGCTGTCGCTGGTCCACCTGGCCGAACATTATGTGTTCGACCTGCTGGCGGGGGTGCTTATCGCGGTGGCGGTGGACTTCGTCGTCGCGAGGTTCAGCGGCCCGCTGCATCCGCTTGCGGGCAAGGAGCCGATCCCCGTGCAAGTGGCGTCTACCGTGCACGACGACATCGACTAACAGCACCCTCTTCCCTTCACCTCGGCGCGCGGAACAGGCCCTAGACAAACGACTGCGCGAGCGCCGTGAGGGTCAGCGCTCGCGCAGGAAAGGAAGCAGTGGTTGGGGAGCACAAGGGGGGCCATCCTTGTGCTGGCGGGCCGTAGCTGCGGCGCTACGTCCCGATCCGTCCACCGCCGTTCTTCGTCACTACGACCAGGCTCGGGAGCGCGGGCCATGTGCCGTCGGGCCAGAGGCTCTGTGGGTCGTTCGGGCCCTTGCCGTCCTCGCCCGGATGCTGAATGTTCGCGAAGAACGCCTGGTAGTCCGGGCTGAACTCCGGACCGCAGACCTCGCTACCAGCGGGTGAGTTCAGGAACGGCTGCAGCTTCCCGCGGTCAGGCCCGGCAACGGGTACCGCGAACACCGCGTCGTGCTTCTTGATGGGCCGGACCTGGCCGTCCGTGGCGATCCACATGTTGCCGATGCCGTCGAAGGCGATGTTGTCGGGCGCACCGATGGCGCTGACCTGGCTCTTGTCGTACCCCGCGAAATAGGTGCCCGGATCGGCCGGGTCGCCACAGAGCATGAAGATCGACCAGGTGAAGGTCAGCGCGCCGAGGTCGCCGCCGTGCTCGTCGATTTCGATGATGTGGCCGGCGGCGTTGTTAGGACGGGGGTTGGGGCCGTCCACCTGATCTGACTTACGGTTGGTGTTGTTCGTGCAGACCATGTAGATCCGGTTGTTCGCCGGGTTGATCTCGACGTCCTCCGGACGGTCCATCGGGGTTGCCTTCACGGCGTCACCGGCGGCACGCGTGTTCAAGCAGATTTCCGCCTGTGTCCAGCTGAAGAGCTCGCCTCGCGCGCTGGGTTCGAGGGGGATCCACTGGCCCCGACCGTCGTCAAAGAACTTCGCGACGTACAGCGTGCCCTCGTCGAGCAACTCGAAGTTGGCCTTGCGGAACTCCGCGTTGTACTTGCCGGTCGTGACGAACTTGTAGAGGTAATCGAACCGCTCGTCGTCGCCGGAGTAGACGACCACCTGCCCGTTATCGGCGAGGCCCATGGATGCGGCCTCGTGCTTGAAGCGGCCCATGGCGGTGCGCTTCTTCGGCACGAACGTGGGGTCGTAGGGGTCGACCTCAACCATGTAGCCGAAGCGGTTGACCTCATTCGGCTCTTTGGCGGCGTCGAACCGTGGGTAGATGCGCTCCCACTGACGCTCGCTGACCTTGCCCGGGATGCCGTAGCGCTTGTTCGCCGTCTTCTGTGGGCCGTCGGGGAGGTTGTCGCTGTTGCCGAAGTACTGGTTGAAGTTCTCCTCAGCGGTGAGGACGGTACCCCACAACGTGCGGCCACCGGCGCAGTTGTTGAGCGTGCCGAATACGATGGCGCCGTCCGGGTCGTACGAGGTCTGCATCGAGGGGTGGCCGCGCAGCGGGCCGGTGATCTCGATCGGCGTCATCCCGGTGATGCGACGGTTATAGCGGGAGTTCGTGTTCACGCCCCATGCGTTGGCCGACCGGGTGAGCTCCACGATGGTCATGCCGTGGGCGGCGAGTTCGACGTCCACATGCTCTTTCGTGGCGTTCGCCGGTGAGTACTCGCGGAACATGCGCGGCCCTTCGGTGTACTCGTGGTTGATGGCCATGAGGCCGCCCTGGGAGCCTTCGAGGGGGAAGAACACGTTGAGGTCGCAGTTGTAGCCGAACGTCTTGCCCTGCAGGTCCGCCGAGACGTTATCGAGGGTCATGCGAGGGACGCCAGGGTAGAGCGGGTCGCCCCAGCGGAGCAGGACCCGGGCAGTATAGCCGTCCGGCACCACCAGGCTGTCGGCGGTGTGCAGCGCGACCGGTTTGAACCCGAGGCCGGTACCCGGCACCGCCGCCTCCGCAGCCGCGGGAGCCAACGGCGACTGACCGAGCAGGGCCGAGCCGATGGGCGTGGAGGCGACGACGAAGGGGACGGTGGCCGCCGCCATCCCTCGCAACACGTTGCGGCGGCTCAGGCGCCGCTGGATCATGTCGCCGAGGCTGTCGCG
>CAYGHU010000151.1:0-4033 GCA_964349785.1 uncultured Dehalococcoidaceae bacterium
TTCAGCACGAGGAAGTCGATGAGGCCGACCCACTTCAGAGTCGTCGCGAGGGCCGTGCCGTCGTTGTCTGAGCGCTGCGCCCAGATGACGCCCGCTACCGCCGCTGCAAGCACTAGCAGCAGGACAAAGGGGACGTCCCAGTTGCGGATGAACCGGGAGAAGATGGCCATGGTGGCGATCGCACCGGCGATGTTTACCGCCATGAATCCGAGCAAGGGACTGCCCTGATGCTGCCACACCTCGAATGAAGCGAGGAATGCGAGAAATAGCAATGGCGGCGCGCCCACAGCGATGATGAACCCCGGCAGGTCGGAGCGCGTGAACCGCATCGTTGCCTCCTGTACTATTTCTTCGAAATCAGGTCTTCGAGCGCTAGATGTTCGAGCGTGACTGACCGCCATCGACGGTCCATGAAGCGCCGGTCACCCACGAGGCTTGGGGTGATGCGAGGAATGCCACGACCGCCGCCACCTCCTCGGGCCGGCCAAAACGGCCGCCGGGGATCTCCCGTTCGACGAATTGCCGCATTCCCTCTGGATCCTCCCGCTGGCGCCTGCCCCAGGATCCGCCCTCGAAGGCGATGGAGCCCGGAGCTACCGTGTTCACGCGGATGCCGTCTCGCGCCCACTGTAACGCGTATGCCTTCGAAAGCGCGATCTGCGCCGACTTCGTGGCGTTGTACTCAACGCCGCCCCCGCTTTCGCGTCCATAGATCGAGGCAACGTTCACAATCGATCCGCCACCGGCGGCCTGCGCTAAGTAGGGCCGCGCGAGGTTGGAAAGCCGTGCTACGGATCGCAGGTTCATGTCGAATGCACGTTGCCAGCGTTCGTCGAAGT
Organism: uncultured Dehalococcoidaceae bacterium; assembly: GCA_964349785.1. Lineage (GTDB taxonomy): Bacteria > Chloroflexota > Dehalococcoidia > UBA2979 > UBA2979 > JAIBBD01. The sequence goes on from CAYGHU010000151.1 coordinate 840, forward strand.
CTTCGGCACGTGGACTGCCGCCGGCGTTGTTTACGAGGATATCGATGCCGCCGAACCGTTTTACCGCCGCCTTGATGATGCGCTGGCAATCCTCGGTGTTGGTGACATCGGCGACCACAGCCTGTACCGCCGCGCCTGAAGCGGACGCAATCTCCTGCCGGGTGGCCTCCAGCGCGACCTCGCCGCGCGCGCAAAGCGTCAGGCGTGAGCCTTCGGCGGCAAACGCCTCCGCGATGGCCCTGCCGATGCCACGGCTCGCGCCCGTCACGATCACAGAGCGTCCGTTCAGTCCCAGGTCCATAACTCCGCCTTCTGCCTCGGATCGTGGCAGCCCTCGGGATGGGCGTCCAGCGCCATCGCGGAGGTTGGCTCGGCTGCATCGCCCGGACTCGATGCGCGGCGCGAGCCATGAATGAAGGCAAGCACCAACAGTGCACTGGCCGTCGCGCCGTGCCTAGAACTACAACAATTTGTAGTTGGATAACGAAACGACAGGAGTGCAAACTGATGAAGATATACTAAATTGTCTGCTGACATGCAGGAACCCACTGCGAAGCACTGATACTATGCGGGCGATGGATCAAGCAGGCCGAGATGCGATGGTGAAGGAAGCGGCTGCCCTGTATGGGCGGGCAGCCCGCATGATGGATCCCGTCCGCCTGCGGATATGGGAAGAACACGGCATTACCTTCCCACAGCTCCGTATCCTGTTCCGGGTCCGCATGAACCCTGGTATTGATTTGCGTACCCTCGCCGAGGGACTGACGATCAGTCCTTCAGCCGCGAGCCAGCAGGTCGACAAGCTCGTTGAGCGTGAGTTGATCCAGCGCAGCGAGGATCCACGCGATCGGCGGCGGCTTCAGCTGCAGTTGACGCCTCGTGCCGAGGAGTCTCTTGGGGAGTACTCCCGGACGGCCTTGGACTACTCGACGCTCATCGTCTCGAAACTGTCGGACGAGGATCTCGAAGAGCTGCGAAGGCTGCTGAATCGCCTGACTGAATTGAACATGCCTCCACCGCAGGTACCGCATCGAGTCGCCAGGCCGGCCGAATAGCACACGCCAGTCCCGCTACAGAAATACCGGTTCACGCCTCGTGAACCGGTATAGCAACGCCGGGCGGTGGGCGCCTTTGCGATGCGTCTCACCGGTTGGCTCGATGAGTCCGGCAGACAGCATGCGCTTGCGGAAGTTCCGGCGGTCGAGCGGGTGCCCGAGAATCGCCTCGTACGTTGCCTGGAGCTCGCGGAGCGTGAAGCACTCAGGCAGCAGTCCATACGCTAGGTTCGTGTACTCGAGTTTGGCGCGAATCCGCTCGACTGCCTGCGTGATGACGTCGTTGTTACGAAACGCGAGCGGCGGCAACGCATCGACGTGATGCCACGCGGGCGGCCATTCCTCAGAGGCGCGCAGCCGCACTCGTTGCTCCTCGACCAGGGCGAAGTACGCCACGGCGACGCTCGGCTGCGATACGTCGAGGTGCGAGGCTGTAAAGAGCTGTTCGAGGTACAGGTCGCTCGCGCCAGTCTCCTCGACGAGCTTCCTCGCGGCCGTCTCTTCCAGCGACATATTGCCGTCCCAGCGGCCGCCGGGAAGCGCCCACTGCCCGCGCTCCGGATCCGCACTCCGATGCACGAGCAGCACCTGGAGCGACCCCTCGATGATCGCGAAGATCACGACGATGGTGGCGACGATTGGTGAAGGGGTCATTGTGGCTACTGGCGCCAGCGTTCTGGACTAGACGACCGCGAGGCGTAGGTCGTTCGCGGTACGCCCGTGCAGCGACCACGGCGTGACCTCGTCCACCGTGACGCTCACGAGCGTCCCCGGGCCGTCCGGGCCATCGAAATGCACGAGCTGGCCGCCTCGCGTCCGGCCCGTCGCCCGGCCGTCCTGTCTCCGCTCGACCAGCACCTCGACCTCCCGGCCGAGCGATCGGCGGTTGATCGCGCCAGCTGACTGTGCGTGCAGCGTCTCGATGACCTGTAGCCGCTCCCGCTTCACCTCGCGCGGCACATCGTCCACCTGCTGGCGGTATGCGAACGTGCCCGGACGCGGTGAGTAGGCAGCGACGTGAATCACATCGAACTGGATGCGTTCGAGGAGCGCCACGGTGTTCTGGAACTCCTCGTCCGTCTCACCGGGGCATCCAACGATGATGTCGGTAGCGAGCGCCGCTTTGGGCATGCGCTTGCGGATGTACTCGACGCGTTCCTCGTACTCGGCGACCGTGTACCCCCGTCGCATACGTTCCAGCATGCGGTCGTCGCCGGACTGTACCGGGATGTTGAAGTGCTCGCACACCTTCGGCAGATCCGCCACCGCGTCGATGATGCGGTCGGTCATGTCCTTCGGGTACGAGGTCAGGAAGCGCGTGCGCACGATGCCATCGATGGCCTCGATGCCCTCAAACACCGTTGCGAGGTCGTTACCCTCTTCGAGGTCATGGCCGTACGCTTCGACGGTCTGGCCCAACAGTGTCACTTCGCGTACGCCGTTCGCCGCGAGAAAACGCACCTCGTCCAGTACCTCGCCACTCGGCCGCGAGCGCTCGCGGCCGCGGCGCAGCGGGACGATGCAGTAGGTACAGAACTTGTCGCATCCGTGGACGACAGGGATGTAGGCGGTCGGCCCGGTTGGATGGCCGTATGTTTCGGTCCAGAACTCGCCCTCCGAGGCGTCGCGTGCGACACCCGCCGTTGCGAGGATCGGGTCGTACTCCTGCGGACGCGCCCAGACGTTGACCCAGGGGAAGCGCCGCTGCAGCTCATCGGTCTTCGGGCCCACCATGCAGCCCATGACGGCGATCTGGAGCTGCTCGCCACGCTCACGGCGCTGCCGTAGCTGGTGCAACCGGCCGTACGCGCGATCCTCGGCATGCTGCCGTACGGAGCAGGTGTTGATGACCACGAGGTCCGCCGCAGCCTCCTCAGCTGCCTCGTTCCATCCAAGGCGGTCGAGGCCAGCGGCGAGCTTCAGCGAGTCGGCGACGTTCATCTGGCAGCCGAGCGTCCAGATGTGATAGGCGGGCATTGCTGGCTCCTAGGACGAGTGGCGGAGGGGGTGGGATTCGAACCCACGACCCGGGAAACCCCGAGTAAGCGCTTAGCAGGCGCCCGCACTCGGCCACTATGCGACCCCTCCTGCGGACTTCGATCCTATGTTGCCCCGCCCGGCGAGGCAAGGCGAGGGGGG
>CAYGHU010000152.1:0-2377 GCA_964349785.1 uncultured Dehalococcoidaceae bacterium
CAGGGCTGGCTGGAGGGCTACCTGCTCACGGGCCGGCACGGCCTGTTCAACTGCTACGAGGCCTTCATCCACATCATCGACTCGATGTTCAACCAGCATGCGAAGTGGCTGAAGGTCAGCCGCGAAGTACCGTGGCGGCGGCCGCTCCCCTCGCTGAACTACCTGCTCACCAGCCACGTCTGGCAACAGGATCACAACGGCTTCTCACACCAGGACCCGGGCTTCCTCGATATCGTCGTCAACAAGAAGGGCGAGCTGGTCCACGTCTTCCTGCCGCCGGACGCGAACACGCTGCTGTCCGTCGCCGCCTACTGCCTCCGCAGCCGCCACTACGTCAACGTCATTGTCGCCGGCAAGCAACCGTCGCTGGACTACCTATCGATGGAAGAGGCAGTCCTCCACGCTACGCGCGGCATCGGCATATGGGAATGGGCGAGCAATGACGAGGGCGAGCCCGACGTCGTGATGGCCTGCTGCGGCGACGTCCCAACCCTCGAGACGCTGGCGGCGGTCGACCTGCTCCGGCAGCACCTCCCTGAACTGAAGATCCGTGTGGTCAACGTCGTTGACCTCATGCGCCTGCAGCCGGAGGGCGAACATCCGCATGGCCTTTCGGACCGCGAGTTCAATACGCTGTTCACGACCGACAAGCCGGTGGTGTTCGCGTTCCACGGCTACCCCTGGCTGATCCACCGCCTGACCTACCGGAGGGAAGGCCATCCGAATCTGCACGTCCGCGGGTACAAAGAGGAAGGCACAGTCACCACTCCGTTCGATATGGTCATGCTGAACGACCTCGACCGTTACCATCTGGTCATCGATGTCATTGACCGTGTGCCCGGACTTGGCTCGCGCGCCGCGCACATCCGGCAACAGATGGCCGACAGCCGCCTGCGGGCACGCGCGTACACTCGTGAGTACGGCGAGGATATGCCAGAGATCGCCGGCTGGACGTGGCCGTACTAGTCAGCAGGATGCTGCGCGTTGGAGAGCGGTGTGACGACCCGTAACCGTGTGCCGGAAACCATCCTCATTGTGAACGCGGGGTCGAGCAGCCTGAAGCTCAGACTCCTCGGCGCGGACGACGAAGTGTTCGAACGCGTTAACCTGCCGGCAATCGCGGATCCCAGCGACATCGATCAGCTTGCGGGCGTCCTGCGGAAGTTCCCGGCGGTTCAGGCGGCCGGCCATCGCGTCGTGCACGGCGGCGCGGAGTTCCGCGAAAGCGTCCTTGTCACCGGCGAGGTGCTCGAACGCCTTCGAGCGCTCTCTGACCTGGCGCCGCTGCATAATCCCGCGGCGCTCGCCGGCCTCGATGTGATGAGGGCGGCCGCGCCCGGCATCCCGAACGTCGCGTGCTTTGATACGGCGTTCCACGCCTCGCTCCCGCCTGCCGCGGCCACTTACGCCGTCCCGCGGCAATGGACCGAGGAGTGGGGCATCCGCCGCTACGGGTTCCACGGGCTCAACCACGCCTACACTAGCCGTCGCGTCGCCGAGCTCCTGTCGCGGCCTGCCGAGGAGCTGCGCATCGTCAGTTGCCACCTCGGCGCGGGCGCCTCCCTCGCGGCGGTGGCGGGTGGCCGTTCGGTCGACACCACGATGGGGTTCACGCCGATGGAAGGGCTGGTCATGGCGACCCGCTCCGGCTCTGTCGACCCGGGCGCTCTGATCTACGTCCAGCGGCATCGCGGCCTCACCGTTGGAGAGGTAGAGCGCGTCCTGGACGAAGAGTCGGGCATCCGCGGCCTCTCGGGGCGCTCCGCCGACATGCGGGTGGTGGAGCAGGCAGCGGGCGAAGGCGATCCGCGGGCGAAGCTCGCGTTGGATGTTTATGTACATCGCCTCCGCGCCGGCATCGCCGCTATGGCGGCCTCGATGGGCGGCCTCGACGTCCTCGCGTTCACGGGCGGCGTAGGCGAGGGCTCGGCCTACGTGCGCGCCGCCGCGGTCGCGGGACTCGCGTTCCTCGGCCTGCGGCTCGACCCAGACCGGAACGCCGGCGACATCGGCACGGACATCGAACTGTCGCCCGAGGATGCGCGAGTGCAGGTACTCCTGGTGCATGCGCGGGAGGATCTGCAGATTGCGCGCGAGGTCAGGGCCGTACTGGCCGGATGACACCTGTGGTCAATCGCTGTGGTCAACCGCCTGACATCTGGAACGCGGTACCGGGTACGGGTACGATCAACGCCTTATGCTCGCGGAAATGCGATCATACGGGTGTCGTCGGTCGTGACGTGGGCTGGCCGCCGCACCTGATTCGGTCGACGATGCCGACGGTGGGTTCGGTCGCTGTTCCGTCGTTGCCGCCAGTTGCCGCCCGCCCGCGCGCATGAATGGTGTCTATGCCGGCTGTTGCCTACTTCTCGATGGA
>CAYGHU010000152.1:2477-4019 GCA_964349785.1 uncultured Dehalococcoidaceae bacterium
TGATGCTGCGCGCGCTCGGCCATCGCAACGTCTCGACGTTCCACATGAACGAGGGCCACTCAGCCCTGCTCGTGCTGGCCTTGTTCCGGGAACGGATGGCTGGCCGGAGCCTCGCGTCCGCGACCGAGGCGGATCAGGCCGCCGTCCGGGACCGCTGCGTGTTCACCACCCATACGCCCGTGCCGGCCGGGCATGATCGATTCTCCTGGGATCTCGTGCACGAGGTGCTTGGCGAAGAGTACGCGTCGTTCCTCCAGTCGACCGGTCATTCTGGCGACATGCTGAATATGACCTCGGTCGCCCTGCGCTTCTCTCGATATGTGAACGCGGTCGCGTTTCGCCATGCTCAGGTGTCGCGCGAGATGTTCCCTGACTACACGATTCATGCGATCACCAATGGCGTCCACGTACCGACATGGGTAGCGCCCGCGTTCGAGAGTCTGTTCGACCGCTGCATCGCCGACTGGCGCGAAGACAGTTCGAATCTCCGGCATGCCGTGGCCATCCCCCTGGGCGACATTGAGGCCGCGCATATCGAGTCGAAGCGGCGGCTGTTGCAGGAAGTGACCACGCGCGCCGGGCAAACGTTGAATCCGGGTACCTTCACGATTGGCTTTGCCCGCCGCGCGGCCAGCTATAAGCGCGCGGACCTGATCTTTTCCGATATCGAGCGGCTGCGACGGCTGACCGATCACGTCGGCCCGATTCAGCTCATCTACGCGGGCAAGGCGCATCCGGACGACGAGCCGGGCAAAGACGTCATCCGGCGCATCTTCGGAGCGCATCGCGAGTTGGACGGCGAGATACCGGTCGTGTACCTCGAAGACTACGACATGGAGCTCGGCGCATACGTGTGCGCCGGCGTCGACCTGTGGTTGAACACCCCTGAGCAGCCCATGGAGGCGTCCGGCACCAGCGGCATGAAGGCGGCGCTCAACGGCGTGCCGAGCCTCAGCGTGCTCGACGGCTGGTGGATCGAAGGCCACGTCGAGGGAGTGACGGGCTGGTCGATCGGTGACGATCCCTGGGACGGGCACGTGAGCGCCGAAGAGGAAGGTGACTCGCTCTACTCGAAGCTCGAATCGACCATCGTCCCGATGTTCTACGGCGCACGTGAGCGCTACAACGAGGTGATGCGGTCGGCTATCGAGCTCAACGGATCCTTCTTCAACACGGAGCGGATGGTACGACAGTACGCCACCGATGCCTACCGGCTGCCGTAACCTATCGGACGGCTAGGGACCGATGCTTCGAAGCACCGTCAGACACGCCTCGTGCGGCCCGGCGGCGTACGGTGGCACGTGAACCTCGCGAGGCGATAGGACGAGCGGCTTGCCGTTGGGCATGAGCATCGTGCCCCCGACGCCCTCGAGAATCGCCGCGCCTCCCGCGACATCCCAGATCGAACGCGGGCCGGTCGACAGATAGACATCGGCCGTCCCGTCCGCCGCATGCGCGAGTTTCACCGCCGCCGATCCGGCCGGGTAAACCTCGAACGGGATGCGGTAGTGCAGCATTCTTCGTTCGTAGTCGTGCCGCGAG
>CAYGHU010000153.1:0-4003 GCA_964349785.1 uncultured Dehalococcoidaceae bacterium
CGTTACACCTTCCACCACGAGTATTACGGTTCATACACGGTGGAGGGGGCGTCATGATGAAAACGCAAGAGAAGTGTTTCCGTTTGACACGGTTCTGTGAGCCGCCTGGTCGATCAACTGCGTGGCTAGGCCAGGTCTTTGACCGTCACCCACCGACCGAGCAATCGCGTGCGGGAATCAACGTGTGAAATGTCGCGCATAACTGCCGGTTCGCGAACCCGAACGGTATTCGGGGTGGTCAGGCGTAAACGCGACTGTCACCCTCTTTAGATGCGAAGAACCCCTTCACTCCTTCAGCGCAGCATGCGCTTCGGTATCCGCGCTGGTTGCGCGGCGCTCGCACTGGCAGTCGCCACGGGTGTCGGCGCATACGGCGTGAGTGTGCGTGAGACGCCGGCTGATCCGCGAATACTCGCGAGTGTTTCCCACGCATCCGAGGTGAGCGCGTTCCCGGACGAACTCGCCAGGGAGATCCCGCAACCCGCTCTGCCCGAACCCGATCGACCTCCCGTGGTCCAACCTCCCACCGTCGTCGCAACTCCCGAGGCACCGACATCAGTCGCGACGCCCGCACCTCGAGTCCTTTCAGCGCCGGTGGCGATCCCTCAGGCACCGGTCGCCGCCCCAGTGGTCGCGGCGCCTGAACCGCGCGTCGAGGCCAGTCGAGAGACTCTCTACGGCACCATCGCCACCGCGTTCCCCGAGCAGCCAGACAAGGCGTATCGCGTGGTGATGTGCGAGTCCGGTGGATACGCGCCCACGAATACCGGGAATGGCTATTACGGCCTGTGGCAATTTGACCTGCCGACGTGGCGGTCCGTCGGTGGCACGGGGCTACCGAGCGACGCCTCCGCCACTGAGCAGGTCATGCGCGCGCGCATGCTCTATGACGCGCGAGGTTGGGCACCTTGGGGCTGCGCGTAGCGCGAGAGGTCGATCTCACCCGGTCAGCGCGTTCACTCTCCGGGTCAGGTCCAGGATCGCCCGATTCGCGGGGACTCCGCTGCGCGTCAGGACCCGCTCTAACTGGTGCTCGATCCCCCACATCCGAATCACGGATCCGTCTTGGTCTGGATTGAGAATGCCGTCGATGCTCTCCGCCAGCACTCGCTCGAAGTGCTGCAAAGAGTTTCCGACAGTTTGTTCGACTCCCCATGGCTCCGTCTGCGCCTCCGTCACCTCGATGCGATAGCGCGCGGGGCCACCAGCCCGTCGGATGTTCCGGGCTGTGCGCGTGTGTGTCCGTCGCCAGGCCTCGCGCGCGAGGTCGAGGGCTTCCCGGAGCACGGGGACGGGACTGAGCGGCGGCAGGTAGGGGTAGAGGTCGAACCCACTCGTCACCCGCCCAGGCAGCGAGGGGTCAATGACGACAACCCTCTCGAAGAAGTCCGCGATGCGATTGAGTTGGCGGCCCCCCGCGGAGTTAATCAGGTATCCGCACCCCGGAAATAATCGCGATTGCTCGACCAAGCGGATGAGGGCAAGGAGGTACCCCTGGCTCATCGTCCATCCGAATCGCCCGAACGAATGGAACGCCTCATTGAAGCAGAAGGACACCTGCGTTCGGCCGTCGTAGCGATCCCCCAGATACCGCAGGACGCGCTCGAAGTACCGCAGCGACACATGCGCGAGTTCGGAGTTCGCCTCGATGACCGCACGTCGAGGCGGGAGTGTGCGAAGCGCCGAAAGCACAGGTTCTGGGACGTGCACTTCCGGCCACCGGAAGGTCTTGATCGGGCCGAGGTCGATGCAGACAGCGGTTATACCTGGATTGGCGAAGCAGAGGTCCACGAGCCGGTCGTAGTACGACGTGAACTGCGCACCGTCCGGTGCGAGGTTGTTCCAACGTAGTCCGATGCGGACGTCGGAGACGCCGTACTCCTCGACGGCCACGCGCAGCGATTCCAGGGCGAACGCGCCGCCGTCGTGCGATGACGCGGCGAACTGTTCCGGAGCAAACGAACAACCAACTCGGATCGCGCGGGAGGAAATCGTCTCGTGGTACTGGTCGATGAATTCATCCGAGGAGACGCGGCGATCCATGGGCGGCCTGCCAACACCTCGCGCGGCGAAGAATCAGGAAGCACGCGCGCAGGTCATTCTAGTGCTGCCAACGTCCCCGACCGGTGAACGGGAGCACTTCCACTCCGGCTACGATCGACCAAGGATTCTGAGAGGAAATCATCGTGAGCATCTTCGGATGGACAGTCCTCGGGCTGGTGGCGGGAGACTATCTCCCCCTCCGCCGCAAGCGCCATACATCGAGCGGGGACACGACTTCACCGCGGCAGACATCGCCATCACCCAAGGCCGCGCATGAACCCGACGTTGCCGGCCCCTCAGATGATGCACGGAAGGCGTAGCGGAGTCCTCCAGACGTCCGCGAGGCGACGGCGTGACACTGCCCAGTGAGATAACCCCTGATACGCGATGGCCTTGGGCGTGCGAGCCCTAGTGACGCGCAGAAGCCCGCCTGGCGGCGGGCTTCTGGTCGGTCTGGTGGAGACGGGGGAGAGTCAACCTCCCGAAAGCCGACTTCGTCCCCCCGCGTGGTGTGCCATCCGCCCCTGTGTGAACGGCCCGCCGCGCGCGATTCTCGATCGCACATATGAGGGGGTTCCGATGTCCCGAGAGGCACGCCCCGGCGAGCGCCTCCCGATCCTCCGAGCCTTGGCCACGTGCGTCGCCCGGGACGTGCCGCTGCGGATCTGGGACGAGTCGCGCGCCGGGTGCCTTCGTCTGGTCGTCGAGGGCGATCGTGCCGAGTTCTACCGCGCGCTCCGGGTGCTGCTCGACCGCGTCGCGGAGTTCGCCCAACGCTCACGCTGTGCGCCGAGGCGGGTTACGGAATGTCCATCCAGCATCAATCTCTCCCATCCCCAAACGAAATCCGAATCTGGGAGCGGCTCGCGTTCGCAGTTGTTACGACGTGAGGATACGGCATCGGAGTGCTTGATTCCGCCTCTTCCTGCCCGACGTACGGGCGGAACAGGAGAACTCACAGACTCAACCGAGGAGATCCTGAGAGGCGATCCGGCTGATTTCCTCTTCGTTGAATCCGGCGTCAACGAGCACTTCATGTGAATGCTCAGCCAGTCTTGGCGCACGCAACCGAGGATGTATCCGAGCGCCAGAGATCGAGAACGGGATCGTCACGACTTCTACGAAGCGCCCCTCTTCGTCGACAGGAATCTGGTGGAACGTTCCCTGTTCGCGGAGGTTCGCGTCGGAAGTGACTTCGTCCATCGTTGCGGCGACTGCCCAGACGCAACCGTATTCGTCGAGGCGACGCGCCCAGTGTGCATAGTCATGGGACTTGAAGATGGTATCGATCTCTGGGATCAGGTCCGTTTGGTTCTGCGGCATGAGGTCTGGGCTGACGTATCGAGGATCAGCGCCCCAGTCCGGCCGCCCAATGGCCTGGCAGAATGCCTTCCAGTACGCCACGTTGTGCATGGTGAGCATCAGCCAGCGGCCATCGGCCGTTTCGTAGGAGTTACGAGTCGCGAGGTCTGCTTTCCTGCGGTCGAAGCGTTCCGGGCGGTAGCTGGGATTGTTCATGACCTGCTGCGCCTCACTGGCCAGCGACCAGAGGCCTGATCGTTGCAGGGTAGTGTCGACGAATTGCGAAGTCCCGGTCTGATCGCGGACTCGCAGCGCGGCCAGGATTGCGGTCAAGAGCATCAGTCCCGCCGGATAGTCGCCCTGCCCTCCCCGGCTCACGACTGCCGGGGTACCAGTCTCACCCATCAGCCCCATCAGTCCTGACCCGGCCCAGTACGACGTGGAGTCAAAACCTGGCCGGGCGGAACCGGCACCCTGACTGCCCCACCCGGTCAACTGGGCGAACACAATCGTCTTTGCCCTCGTCCTGACGGCTTCGTAGGTGAGTCCGTACCTCTCCAGGCGCTCCGTCATCAAGTTCGTCACGAACACATCGGCGTTTTCGATCAGGCGGAGCACCACTTCAGACGCGCCGGGCTTCGCGAGGTCGATAGTGATC
>CAYGHU010000154.1:0-3932 GCA_964349785.1 uncultured Dehalococcoidaceae bacterium
CTCGCCACCAGTCCGGATACTGGCAGGCTTCGACTTTGATGACGTCAGCGCCGAAGTCCGCCAGAAGCTTCGTACAATTTGGCCCAGCGACGCCCGTCGTCAGGTCGAGTACGCGAATACCTTCAAGTGCGTTCATGCGAGAGCCCTCTCCGCTCGCTGATCACCGTTCGGGCGAGCGACGGTGCGATAGGCGTTATAGCAGATTGTTAGTCACTCGCAAAACACCTGGTTGGCGGTACGTCAAATCAGTATGGCCGAGTCCAATCCTGGATCGACCGTCAAACCTGATCGCACGAAGTCGACGATTGCCCGCACGTAAGCCGCTCGTTCCTCCGGAGCATCCAAGTCCGTCCGCATGACCCAAACGCCAATGAATATCTCTGCGATAAGACCTGGATCATTGAGTGAGTCGGCTCAACCGCACTGCCTGTGGGCAACTGCCTCGGACAGAGGACGATTGCCGGCCACCTATTACGGGGCAATCCCGAGTCTTGGATTTTTGAGTGCCCCTTGGCCGGCTCAGGGAGCTCTCGGGCAACGGGCCTCATCTCGCCCACCTGAGCGGCTCTTGTCGGCGGGCTCCGGTGACCGGGGCAGTAGTAGGTTGCTAGCTAGACACTCACAGACACCGGTCATCGATTTACTCTGGCAACCGCCACGGAGCATGCTCCGGTGGCTCGTCCGCGAGCGCGAACGCTGGGAGTGCGAGGCCGTCTCCGAGCGGGCTGAACTGGACGCACACCCGTAGGCCAATCGCGACCCGTTCCGCGTCCTCCGGGCTGCCGTCGGCTTGTACCAGACCAGCGATGACACGCAGAGCATCGCGCGGCCCCGGGAAGGCGCGCTGCTCATCCAACTCGACCAGCACTAGGGGATACGGCGTCCGGCGTAGGAACGCCGGATGGATCGCCTGCGTTACGACCTCGTACGAATGAATTGTCCCCCGCCCGGACACCGCTGACCATCCCCAGTCGAGCGACGTACAGAAAGGACACGCGTTACCGATCGGATACCGGAGGGCCTGGCACTCTGAACACCTCTGGAGAACGAATTCACCCCGACCAGCGGCCTCCAGGAACGACCGATGCTCTGGGTCGTTCGAGGCGATTTCGACGGGGACTCCTAGGTATTCAGCCACGTCATGCCCTCCTCAGGATGAGCGCGGATCCGGTGGCGGGTGACGCCCAGCCCAGGTTCATAGTGATTTCCGCGTCCTTCACCTGACGGCAGCCCTGTTCGCGGTAGTCGTAGGTATGGACGCCGGAGGCCCAGTCCGGGCAATAGTCATCTGCATGCCCGCGCAACTGGCGAACGTTCTCCGCCACCAGCGCGATGCCGTGGGTGTAGCCCTCGCTCAAGTGGCCGCCGCTGGTGTTGTTTGGCCGCGCCCCACCTAGCTCGATAATGCCACTGGAGACGTAGTCGCCGCCTCCGCCCTCAGCGCAGAAGCCGTAAGCCTCGAGTTGCAGGATGGTGGTGAACGTGAAGGCGTCGTACGAGCCGGTGACGTCAATATCTTTGGGACCGATGCCCGCCTGCCCGAACACGATGGGCGCAGCGTGGTATCCGGCGACCTGAGAGATCGGCCCGTATGGCCAGTGGTAGCTCGCCCCCAGTTTGTTGACCCGCCCGGCCACTCCCATGATCAGCACCGGAGGTTGGCGTAGGTCACGGGCGCGTTCCGCACTCGTGATGATGATCGCGCTCCCGTTGTCGGTTTCTACGCAGCAGTCGAGGAGGTGTAGAGGCCTCGTGATCCAGCGGGAGTTCACCACGTCCTCCACCGTCAGGCGTGCTGGGTAGTATGCCTTGGGGTTATTGGATGCGTGTTTACTGTGGGCGACCTTCACGTGCGCGACTTGTTCGCTCGTGACGCCGTGCTCGTACATGTATCGCATGAAGCTGGGAGCAAACGACTGCGCAGCTGAGGTCATCCCGTGAATCGCTTGGTCCAGCGACGGCCCACGGAACACGGGCGCCTGGCGGCCCGTCCCACCGATCCGCGCTTCGGTGTAGCCGTTCATCCCTCGGAAGAGCACGACGGCCTTGCACATGCCGGCCTCGATGGCGCCCATCGCGAGACCGATCAATGCCTCGATGCTCGACCCGCCGCCAGAGACATCCATGTAGAAGTTGAGACGGATCCCCAGGTCGCCCGCGACGGTCGGCGAGGCGGTGGAGTCGTTCATCGAATACGACATCATGCCGTCGATGCCGTCAGGCTTGAGTCCGGCATCGATCATCGCCATCCGCACAGCCTCGACGGCGAGGGCTCGGGTCGTCCGGCCGGAGTTCTTGGAAAACTCCGTCTGGCCGATCCCCACGATCGCGTACTTGTCCCGTAATCCTGGCATCGACCGCTCCCTCTGCTCTCCCCAAGGTCGCCGCAGTTGAACATGGGCGTCCCGGCCTGCTACACATACTTTGCCTGTGGCAAAACAATGTCAATCACCATCGCGTCGGGTGACCTGCCCAGGGGCTCACCCGATTCAAGAGGCAGGAGTCTGACATGGCGGGCCGACTCGAAGGCAAGGTCGCGATCGTGACCGGTGCGGGACGTGGAATAGGCCGAGGTGAGGCACTCGCGCTGGCTGCAGAGGGTGCCGCCGTGATCGTCAACGACCTCGGGAACTCCCGCTCCGGCGAAGGGGCAGATGACACCCCCGCCCAAGGCGTCGTGCGCGAGATCGAGGCGGCGGGCGGACGTGCGGCGGCAAACTACCTAGATGTCAGCAACTACGAGGCTTCTGCTGACATCGTGAGGCAAGCACTCGACACGTTCGGACGGCTCGACATCGTCGTGAACAACGCTGGCATTCTCCGCGACCGCATGATCTTCAACATGGCTGAAGACGAGTGGGACGCGGTTATCGCCGTCCATCTGAAGGGCACATTCAACCTGTGCCGGCATGCCTCAGTGCTCTTCCGGCAGCAGCGAGGCGGGCGCTTCATCAACACCAGCTCTGAGGCCGGGCTGGGAAGTCCGGGCCAACCGAACTACGGCGCGGCGAAGGAAGGGATTATCGGCTTGACCCGATCCCTCGCTGCATCTATGGGACGCTACGGTTGCACCGCGAACGCTGTACGGCCCCGGGCGGCGACTCGGATGACCATGTCAGGCGAGATGGAGGCGGCTCGTCAGGCTCGTGAAGCGCGGGGTGAAGAGGCGTCGTTGGGTGGTCTCGACATCGGAAATCTCGACCCGTCAGTCGTAGGGGCGCTGGTCGCCTACCTGGCGTCGGATGAGGCCGCATCGGTGAACGGCAGGGACTTCCTCGTGGGCGGCGACCAGATCGGCCTCTTCACGATCCCGTCCGTGGAGGCGCGCGTGTTCTCCCGGTCAGGGCGCTGGACCGCCGATGAGGTCTTCGAGCGCTTCGGCAGCACACTCGGCACGATGGTGAAGACTGGCTCGTAGCAGGTCGCATGAGTCAGGTTCATTTGCCCGCCCGCGGCGGCGGCTCATCACCGCGAACTGGGCGGCAGCCGATTCCATGAATGAATCGGCTGCCGCGACTCAACGTGAGTGCCGCGGCGCTCCTCCCGAGCCGGTTCGCGTTCTAGGCCTGCGGCACCACGCGACATCTAGGGCCGCCGCGTGGCCGCTACCCGCTGGCCCGCACGTCTCCGTCCTCCACCAGCCACCGACGGTTCCATGCCTCGACCGCCTCGAAGATGCGGCGCAAGTCACGCGCCTGCTCGCTCAACTGGTAGAGCTGCGTTGAGCCGTCCTCGCCGCGCTCCACGAGGCCGGCCTGCTGCAGCTCGGCCAGCCGCTCGGTCAGCAGGCGATGCGAGATCCCCGGGATCAGACGGCCCGCCTCGTTGAAGCGCAGCGGACCCGCGAACAGCGCGCGCATGATCGCCGCCGTCCATCGTCGCCCGAGCAGTTCCAGCGTGGCCTGGAAGGCGGCGCAATACGCCGAGTCCGG
>CAYGHU010000155.1:0-3920 GCA_964349785.1 uncultured Dehalococcoidaceae bacterium
CGCAGTTCCCGGCGGGGCCCGAATCCCGCTCGCCGATGGTCGTCCCGGCCGGGTACTTCATGTTGATGTACACGGAGGCCGGCTGCCCGCTCGCGGTCGCCCACGTGTACTGGCCGCGCAGGCACGGATTGTGCGTGAACGCGAACCCGCCCGTGACCCCAACGATGCCGAACGCGTACGGCGCGGGCGGAAGCGCGCCGCCGCACTGCGGCCACGAGACGTCGTGCCCGACGCCGCCCGGCGGATACACGCCGACCGCGGACGCGCGCGATGCCAAGACGACAATGCCGAGCAAAGCGGCGAGCAATACCGAAGTGAGACGCACGCGGGCCACCAGATGTCGCGGGGGAGCACTAAGAGTATGCCATCCCCGCGACTACGGAGACCAGTCGTCTGCCTCGACAGCGGCGGGCCTACCCGCCATTCAGGCCGGCAAGGAACTCTCTGACGGTGTTCGAGGCGATGGCGAAACCCACGCCGACGAAGACGCTATTGCCAGAGGGGTTCTCGATCGCGGTGTTGATGCCGATCACCTCGCCGGCGGCATTGAACAGCGGCCCGCCGGAGTTGCCCGGGTTCACGGCGGCGTCTGTCTGGATCATCCCTCGCAACTGCTCGCCACCAACGCCTTCGGCCGGAGACGTCCGGTTGACCGCGCTGACGATTCCGGACGTGACCGTGAAATCGAGGCCGAACGGGTTGCCGATGGCAAATACCGTCTCTCCTGGGTGTACAAGGCTTGAGTCGGCAAACGTCGCGGGGGCCAACAAGCCGGCCGCGGCCGAGACTCGTACGACAGCCAGGTCGTTCGCCTCGTCAGTGCGGACGACGGTGCCCGCGACGACCGTCCCGTCGACGAACTCCACCGAGACCTCACGTGCACCTTCGATGACGTGATAGTTCGTCACGATGTGCCCGTCCTTGTCGACCACAATGCCGGTACCGGTGCCCGAGCCCTGACGGAACCCCGTCCCCACCACCGTCCTGATCGCGACCACCGAATTGGAGACGCGCTCAACCAGCGCGGGAAAGCCGCTCGCGGTGACGCTCGATATCGGCACGGAGCCACCTTCGGCGGTCGCGGATGCGCTGGGGGCGGCCGCGTCATCATCGGCGAACGTGAGCGTCAGCGCCGCGCCAGCCAATATCGAGATGCCGGTGACTGCCGCCAGGGTCGCGGCTTTGAATCGTAAGGTGCTGCCCACGTTGGTCCGGCCTTCCTCGTATGCCTTGCATTCATCATGGCGTGAAGAAGTCAACGCCCAGCCTGACGGATGTAAAGGCGCTACTAAGCGTCGGCGCTACGCGAATGGGGCCCGATCACCCATCGTCATCCGTTAGCGGCCGAGGAAGCGACGGATCCGGCCCATGAAGCCGCTGTTCCCCCCTCGGCGCATGTCTTGCCACGCCGCCTCGGCGCCGGGGACGCGGCGCAGTCCGCGTCGTCGTTCGTCAAGGACGTCGAGCACGTGCCTGTCCTCGCCGCGGTCGAGCCAGTATCCGTGCTCGTCGCACGTCTCCAGCTCCAGGTTGTGTGCGCGATAGTTGAACGCGTGCATGGGCGTCCCGCACACGGGGCAGGTCAGCTCAGAGGGACGCTCGGCGAAGCGGACCGTGCCGCGCCGCACCTCTTCGTCCGCCCGCGTCGCTTCGAGGTCATCCAGTTCGGCGAGATCCAGCCAGAGCCCCTGGCAGGTCTCGCAGCGGTCGACGGAGATGCCCTGCACCCGTTGGACCGTCAACACAGTGCTGTCCCGCGGGCACCAGAGCGTACGCGATTCCATGTCGATAGTGTCCCATGAATTGGGCGTGGCGGAACGAAGGCCGTGCGGCGGCGGCTCGACTGCCCGGTGACAGGAGCATCTGTCGCTCCCGGTCTCCCTGTTAGTATCCTCACGTTCGTGTTTGAAAGGAGGCCGATATGGCTGGACGCAGCGGTGTGATTATCGCGGAACAGATCGGACTGCATTCCGATCCTGAGGACAGACAATCGGTCATCCGTCCCTTGCCAAGAGGTACCGCCGTCGAGATCGTGCGTGACCGCAACGGCTGGTATGAAGTGGACGGCCCGCTCGGCCGAGGCTGGGTCGGGGAGCGCTTTGTCGAGGCGACCTCGCGAGGCCTGGTTACCGATTACCTCTGGCAGTTGGAAAGTCTTCGAAACGCGGCGATCGAGCCCGCGGCGGATCAGGGACTATTGGCGCCGGCGGGCGTTGGCCCGTTGGTCACCGCCCTGGCCAGCACGTGGAACCAGTACGGCGGCCTCCTGGGGACGCTCTGCAACGTCGTCGGCGTCGACCCGGCGAGTGTGCTCGCGGTGCTGCACATCGAGTCAGGAGGGCGGGGATGGGGGCCGGATGGGCGCGTCATCATCCGCTTCGAGAACCACCTGTTCCGGCAATTCCTCGGCGACGCGCGCGCGGCCGAATTCGACTCTCACTTCAGCTACGACCCGAACACCGTCTGGCAGGGACACCTGTTCCGCCGCGACGGCGAGGACTGGCAGCCGTGCCACCAGGACCAGCAGGGCGAATGGGCCGTCCTCGACTTCGCGCGTGGCCTGGACGAAGAGGCCGCACTCATGTCGATCAGCATGGGGATGCCGCAGATCATGGGCTTCAACCACGCGATCATCGGCTACCCGGCCGTGCGCGAGATGTTCGACCGCTTCAGTACGGACATCCGTTTCCAGATTCTCGGCATGTTCGACTTCATCCGCGGCCACGGCGACACCTCGCCGATGCTGGAAGCGCTCCGCGTGCGGAACTATGAGGCGTTCGCGATGGGCTACAACGGCAGCGGACAGGCGCCGTTCTACGGCGGTCTGATCCGTGGCGCGGTCACGCAGTTCGAGCAGCTCCGTGGAGGTGTACCGGCTGTGCCCGCGGGTGGCGGGGGTACATATACCGTCCAGCCGGGCGACACGCTGGGCCGCATCGCCGCACGCTTCGGCGTATCAGTGCAGGCGCTCGTGGCGGCGAATGGGATCGCGAATCCAGACCTCGTCCCGGTCGGCCTGGTCCTGCGCATTCCCGGACAGCAGCCAGCGCCCCTATCACCGCCGGCGGAGACGCCGCCACCAGTAGCCCCTCCGCCTGCTCCTGAAGCCGGCAGCGAAGCGACTTACACGGTGCGGCCCGGAGACGTGCTCAGCCGCATCGCCGCACGCTTCGGCGTATCGTTGGCGGCCCTCATCGCGGCGAACGGGATCGCCAATCCGGACATGATCCAGGCAGGCCATGTGTTGCGGATTCCGGGCCAGGATCAGCCGAGGAGCAGGTCGTTGCCTCGCATCCGCGATACATACGTCGTACTGCCCGGGGACACGCTGGGAGGAATTGCGGCGCGCCTGGCAGTCCCGGCCGAGGCCCTGGTAGCCGCGAACGAGGTACAACTCGTGCCAGGGCAACTGCTGGCGGTGCCTCGGTAGGAGGCTCGGTACGCTAGTGTTTGGCCGGGGCCGTCTCGGCCAGTTCCGGGTCGGTCTGCCGTATCGTGGCCAGCGCGCTTCGGCCCAGTCTCGCGATGTCCGAACGCTGGAGTACCAAGATCACCACCGCGAGGATGATGTAGATGCCCGCGATAACCATCCGGATTTGCTCATGCGGTATCGCTAGCTGCACGGCGAACAATGCGAAGAGGAGGATCGCCTCCCACCGGCCGAGGCTCAGGCTGACGAGCACCGCGACCGCGAACGCCGATTGCGCGGCGGTGAGCAGCACCTCTTCCACCTGCCGGTCATCCAGCGGGAGGCCATGGAATCCCCCGCTCGAAATCGCGTACGCGACGGGCAGGCCGCCGATCAACAGCGTCCACTGGTTGACCTTCGAGGAGAGCAGCGCCCCCATCGCGACGCCGGCCCGGCCGCGGTAGGCCAGGATCCCGGCGAAAAGGAACTCGGGCGCTTCCGAGGCCAGCGG
>CAYGHU010000156.1:0-3908 GCA_964349785.1 uncultured Dehalococcoidaceae bacterium
CAGGTGTGGCACGGCCAGTCGAGTCGAAAGGACCCGGCATGACCTACGTGATCACGACTCCCTGTATCGACACGACCGACCAGTCGTGTGTCGACGTTTGCCCCGTGGACTGCATCCACTTCGAAGAGGGCGTCGACAAGATTCTCTACATCAACCCGGACGAGTGCATCGACTGCGGCGCCTGCGAGCCCGCGTGCCCCGTCTCCGCGATCTTCGCTGAGGACGATGTCCCCGCCGACCAGTCGAAGTTCACCGAGATCAACGCGCTCTGGTTCACCGACAAGGACGCCGCGCGCGCGAAGGTCACTGCCTAGCCCGTCGCCTTCGTACGACATGACGAAGGGGCCGCGTGAGCGGCCCCTTCTCCTTGCCCTCACCGATCGAGGCGCGTCACGCCGAGGTCTCCGGCGATTTCCAGAAGGTCAGCCAGTTGCCCTCGAGATCCTCCACCGTGAACTCAGCCTGCCCCCACGGACGGTCCGCGATCGGGTCGACAACCGTGAGGCCCGAGGCCTGCACCTGCGCGTACAGCGCATCGAGGTCAGCCGCCTCGATATACAGCGCCGTCGCCGAGGGTGCTCCGAGTCGTCGCCGGATCGCCTCGTTGTAGCCCGCGGAGTAGAAGGTGGTCGGCACCTCCAGCATGACCCGGGCGTCGCCACGCGAGAGCGAGCAGTTCACCTCCTCGGCGTCACCCCGGATGACGGTGAAGCCGAAGGCGTGCTGGTAGCACTCGAGGGCCGCACCCATGTCGCGCACCCGGATCGACGGGAGCACACCCCAGTTCGGCATCGCCCACCTCCGATTCGACGATAGCGGGGGAGCCGATGCCTGCGCTGCCAGCCGTTGATACGGGTTTGATACACGTTTTGCAGAAGTGCGTTATAGCGCTACGATTCCAGAGGTTGCCGTGCACGTGAGCGTCACTGGACGCGAACGGGTCGGTAGGTCGGTACTTCGGACCGAACACGAACGGATCCGCACATGGCCATTGCGCCTCCACCGCCCGACCGGACCGACGCCGCAGTCGCCTCTCGACCCACCTCGGCTGCGCCGCAAGCGCCCGCACCACGCGGGCGCTCTCCGTTCGCGGGGCTGAGCCAGTTGCGCACCTTCGAGTCGTTCAAGAGCACGAACTTCCGCTGGTACTTCGTCTCCATGCTTGGCGTCTTCGGCGCCATGAACAGCCAGATGATCGCCAAGGGCGTGCTGACGTACGACTTGACGGGTTCATTCGCCGCGCTCGGCACGCTGGCCCTCGCAAACGCCGTCCCCGGCCTCGCTCTCTCGCTCCACGGTGGTGTCATCGCTGACCGCCTGCCCAAGAAGCGCATCCAGCAGGTCGGCAATACCCTCAACGCGTTGAACACGATGTCGATCGTGGTCCTGCTCGTGGCTGGTGTCATGCGCTGGGAGTACATGATCGTCAACGCCGCGATCCAGGGCGTGATCCAAGCGCTGATGATGCCGGCGCGCCAGTCGATGCTGCCCGACATCGTCTACCCGCGACAGGTGATGAACGCGGTAGCCCTGAACAACGCAGGGATGAACCTCTCGCGACTGATGGTCCCCGCCGGCATCGGCGTACTGATGGAAGTCACCGACTACTACTGGGCGTTCATCGCCATCACCGGCTTCTACATCTTCTCTACGGTCACGCTCTTCCGGGTGCCCTCGCAGCCGATCGAGATTCCCCCGGAGGAACGCACCGAGGCTCAGGCCCGGCTCCACGCTGCTGGCGGCCATGCTGCCAAGGGGAAAACGGGCGCTGGCTTCGGCGATCTCGCCGAGGGCATGCGTTACATCACCCGCGACAAGACCATCCGCACCATCTTGATCGTGAACTTCCTGATGGTGCTCTTCTCTATGCCGTACATGCAGATGCTGCCCGGCTTCGTGAAGGATGTTCTGGACGGCGGCCCGGGCCTGCAGGGCCTGCTCACCAGCATTACGGGCGTGGGTTCCTTGGCCGCCGCGTTGGTCATCGCCTCGCTGCCAAGCCGCCGCCGCGGCATGATTTTCATCGTCGGCTCAATGGTCCTCGGCATTGCGCTGGTCGCATTCTCCTGGTCGACCTCGGTGGCCATCACGATCCCCGTCATGCTGTTCATCGGTGTCGGTCAAGCGGTGCGCATGGCGCTCAGCAACGTGCTCGTCCAGGCCTACACCGAAGATCAGTACCGCGGTCGCGTCATGAGCATCTACATGATGGAGATGAGCTTGGTGCAGGTCGGTGTCTTCGGGGTCGGCGTCGCCGCTGAGGTAATCGGCATCCAGTGGGCGCTCGGCCTCTGCTCGGCGATGCTCGTGGTCCTCTCCATCGCGACGATAGCGCTCGTGCCGCGGATGCGTGACCTCGACTAGCCAGAGTCAGCCCGGCCGCGTTGGCCCTCGGTACCACACCCCTTCGAGGGTGAACGGTTCCTGCGGCCAGTCCACCACCCGACTCTGCCGGTAGCCATCGAACTGCGATCCCATCGCCTCGTAGAACCCGCGTGCGCGGACGTTCGGCGCGTAAGTCATCAGGCAGGCGTCGCGGTACCCTTCCTGCGCGAGGGCTTCGAGGGCGCGCCAGAACAGCGTCCGCCCGGCACCCGTCCCAATCGTCGCTGGCATCAGGAACAGTGAGGCGAACTCCGCATGGCCCTCGGGTATCTCGTAGTACCCATGGTCGCCGTGCTCGACCCACGCCATTCCGACTGGCATCCCGTCGAGGAAGGCCACGTAGCCTCGACCACCGGGGCGCGACGAGGCAAAGTCCGCACGAACCTCCGACAGCACCTCCGTGGCGTGCTCGTCAGAGTCGAGGTATGAGGCCGGCACGAAGTCGCGGTAGGCAAACCGCTTCGACGCCACACGGATCACTGCCATCACCTCGGCGTCCGCGGGTGTCGCATCTTGGATCTCGAGTGCCGCCACCTCAGTCCTCCGCTCGGCCGCAGTCCCGTTAGCCGCTGAGACTCACCCAACTGCACAATCAGGTCACAAGCGCAAAACCGCGCAATTCCGGGCTCAAATGACACCGCGAAAGTCATGGTTTTGCTACAATCATCATTTTATGTCATGTTTGCAGTGCCGCCTCAAGTTGCCCCCCTCTATCCGGGTGTGGCGAGCCAGCCTCGCCGGAGGACATCATCACAACGACGAAGAACCTGGTTCTGGTCGCCCATCCATCCGGATCAGCGTCGCGACTGGCCGATGTCTTGACTGACGCGGGCTGGGTGGTCACCAGCGCCGATCCGAACGACCTCCTCACCATGGTCGAGCGGCTGCAGCCTCAACTGATCATCATCGATGAAGGTCAGCGATCCCAACTCAGCCCAGACATCTTCGTCGGCCTCCGCGAGCGGGGGATTTCCTGCCCGGTGTTGTGGTGCTCTGGGTCGGTGGATGGCCGGTCGGCCGTCGCAGACCTTGGCGCTCCGCTTCTCCCGAGGGCGTTCGATGTAGAAGGCATGAAGGCAAGAGCAATCGCGGCAGCGCTCCAGGTGGGCTAGCCCGTGATTGTAGACCTGACGCACGCGGCGTAGAGTCCCCGGAAGGGCGGTCACTGACCGCTCGGGGGAGGGTATATGCCAGATCAGACAGGTCGTTTGAGCCCGGTCGAGAAAATAGCCGTGCTCAACCACATCAAGGCGAAACACGGCGAATTACTCCCGTGCCCGATTCACCCGACCATCGCGGCGGCGTGGGTTGTGAACGAATACGTGCAGCAGAACATCGTGTTCCCGGTGCAGAACACGATGACCACGCTCTCCGTAGTTCCACTTGGGTGGCCTTGGCCGTACGTCGTCGTTGCGTGTGGCCACTGTGGTTACACGATGCATTTCAACGCCGCGCTCATCGGCCTGTTCCCGCAGACACCTCCGGCGGGAGCGTAGAGCGATGGTGCAACCAAACCCTAATAA
>CAYGHU010000157.1:0-3901 GCA_964349785.1 uncultured Dehalococcoidaceae bacterium
CAGGAGCGACCCGCGATACACGCGCGACGAGGGCAGCGCGTTGAACGGGTCCATGCACCGCTCGCAGAGCGTGTCGCCATGGTCGTCACAATAGAGCGCGCCGCAGCGGGCGCATTCCTGGACAGCGGGCTGGCCACACTGAAAACACTGCATGTAACGAGCCTACCATGCGCGGAGGCGGACGCCTGCCGTCCTCGGACATGAATCCGAGCGCGCGGGACGCCCGCCGTTCCGGTCTCTGTTCCAGCCCGTTTACTTCAGCTCGACGGTGGCGCCGGCCTCCTCGAGCTTCGCCTTGGCGGCGTCGGCCTCGGCCTTCGGCATGGCCTCCTTGACCGTCTTCGGGGCGGCCTCCACCAGGTCCTTCGCTTCCTTCAGGCCCAGCGCGGTGATCTCGCGGACCGCCTTGATGACGTTGATCTTGTTCGCGCCGAAGTTCGCCAGGATGAGGTCGAACTCCGTCTTCTCCTCCTCGGGTGCCGCGGCGGCGGCGCCAGCGCCCGGGGCGGCGGCCATCATCATCGGGGCGGCGGCGGTGACGCCGAACTCCTCTTCGATCGCCTTGTTCAGGTCACGCAGCTCGATGAGCGTCATCCCCTTGATGATGTCGAGTGCGTCGTCGACCTTCGTTGCCATAGCTCATGTCTCCTCTCGGCGGCGTCGTCGTGTGACGCCGCATTGACTCCGTGATCAGGACTGTGTTTCGAGCTGACTCGCGCGTGCGTCGATCAGGCCAGCGAACTCCCGTGTGGTCGCCTGCAGCAGTCCGGCCAGCTCCGCGATCTTGCTCGTCAGACCCCCCGCAATCTTCGCCACCAGCACCTCCCGAGAGGGCACGGTTGCCAAGTCCTCCACATAGGCGGCATCGACCAGCATGTCCCCCATGATCGCGTTGCGGACGCTGAATGGCGTACCTGCGTGCTCACGGCGATACTGGGCGACGAGCCGTGCCGCCGCGACCGGGTCGCTGTCCGTGACCACGATGGCCGTCGGCCCCTCCGCCAGCTGTGCGAACTGCTCACGGCCGGCATCGGCCGCCGCGCGCCGCAGCAACGTGTTCTTCACCACCCGCATCTGGACGCCCTCGGCCCCCAGTGCTTGGCGCAGCTGCGTCTGCGAGGCAACCGTCATCCCCTGGTAGCTCGCGGCGATGACCAGCTCAGCGTTGCTGAGCAAGGCACTGAGCGAAGCGACCTGCTCTACTTTGCGTTGTGTCGGCAAACGCACCTCCCCGTATCCTCCGCGTCCCGAAGATCAAGACGCGCCCTTCACCGCAAGGCGGGAGGGCGCTATGCACGGCGCGGTACGCCGTCAAGATGCGCTGTCCCCACCTGCACAGGCGGCCCTGCGGCCATTTTCGCCAGCCCGGACATGCGTCGAGGCTGGCGACCCGTGGTCTTCGGCGGTGCGCGGCCGCTCTGGGCCGCTGCCGGTCTAGTGTCCTATGCTTCCGAGGCGAGCGCCAGCATCGGCGCGACTTCCACCGGTACGCCCGGCCCCATCGTCGAGGCCAGCGTCGCGCCTTTGATGTACTGCCCCTTTGCCGCCGAAGGCCTCGCCTTCACAATCTCGCTCATCAGCGCCGCGAGGTTGTCGAGCAGCAACTGCTCCTCGAACGACACCTTGCCGATCGCCACATGCACGAGGTTCGTGCGGTCGAGCCGGAACTCCACCCGCCCGGCTTTCGCCTCACGCACCGCGCGCGCGATGTCGCCAAGCTCCACGACGGTGCCGCTGCGCGGGTTGGGCATCAATCCTCGAGGGCCCAGGACACGGCCCAGGCGTCCCACCTTGCCCATCAGCTCCCGCTGCGCCAGCGCGACATCGAAGTTCGTGTAGCCGTCCGCCACCTTCTGGATGAGGTCGTCACCACCCACCTCGTCCGCGCCGGCCTGAAGGGCAAGGCTTGCCGCCTCGCCTTCGGCGAAGACCACCACCTTGAGCACCTTGCCGAGGCCGTGCGGCAGGACGACGGAGCCGCGGATCTGCTGGTCGGCATGCCGGCCGTCGAGGCCAGTGCGCAGATGCAGCTCCACCGTCTCGTCGAACTTCGCGGTCGCGGTCTCCTTCACCAGGGACAGCGCCGCCGCCGGGTCGTAGGTGCGACTCTTGTCGACCTTCGACTGCACTTCCTGGATACGCTTGCCCGGCTTCATCCTGTTACCTCGATCCCCATCGAGCGGGCGGTCCCCTCGATGCTCTTCATCGCTTCTTCCACGTTGTTCGTGTTCAGGTCGGGTAGCTTCTGCTCCGCGATCTGCCGGACCTGTGCCCGAGATACCCGGCCCGCGATCTGCCGCAACTGGTTCGCGGACCCCTTGTCGATCCCCGCCGCTTTTCGCAGCAGGTCGGACGCCGGGGGCGTCTTCAGGACGAACGTGAACGAACGGTCCTCGAAGATCGTGATCTGCGCCGGGATGATCTGCCCGTCCTGGCCGGCCGTCCGCTCGTTGTAGGTCTTCACGAATTCCATGATGTTGATGCCATGCGGGCCGAGCGCGGTGCCCACGGGCGGCGCGGGATTCGCCTTCCCCGCTGGAATCTGTAACGTCACGACCGCGCGTACTTTCTTTGCCATCTAGCTCACCGCTTCACTCCGCACACCGGCCTGCCTCGGACGAGGGCAACCCGGCGGCGCCGTTGTTTGTCTTGCCGCGCCGGCTGTCCCGTGCGCTACTGCTTCTCCACCTGGAGGAAGTCCAGCTCCACCGGCGTCTCCCGGCCGAACATCGAGACCATCACCCGCACCTTGCCCTTGTCGAGGTTAATCTCCTCAACGGAGCCGACGAAGTCGACAAACGGGCCGTCGGTGACGCGTACGCTCTCGCCGACCTTGAAGCCGATGTTGATCCGAGGTTGCGCAGTTTGCATCTGCCGGAGGATGCGCGCCACCTCTTCGTCCGCGAGCGGCGTTGGTCGCGAACGCTCGTCCGTGCTCCCACCGGCGAAACCGGTGACGCCCGGAGTGTTCCGGACCACGTACCAGGAGTCGTCGTCCATGATCATGTGGACCAGGACGTAGCCCGGGAACAGCTTCCGCGAAACAGTGCGGCGCTGCCCGTCACGGATCTCGATCTCCTCCTCGGTCGGGATGACGATCTGGAAGATCTTGTCTCCCATGTCCATGTGCTTGACCCGCTGGTCAAGGTTCGTCTTGACCTTGTTTTCGTACCCCGAGTAGGTCTGGACGATGTACCAGGCGCGTCCGTCGTCAGACGTGTCGGCTTCTCCCTCGGGCGGGGGCGCGTCGGCCTGTTGTTCGCTGTCGGTCATAACCATGGTCAGAGGGGAGTTCCTGATACGCGTAGGGCTATTTAAGGATCGTCTGTTCGACGGCCCAGCTGAAGATGAGGTCCGCGCCGCCCAGCAAGACGCCGAACAGCAGCGAGACCACGATGACTACCACCGTGAGGTGGATCGTCTCAGCGCGCGATGGCCACGTGACCTTGCGCAGCTCGCTGATGATGTCCATGACCCACCGCGGCTTGAAGAACGACCCCCGCCGCGGGGTACCGCCCGCTGGCGACGGCGCGGCCGTCGAGGGGATTCCACGTGGGGGCGGCTGCGTCCGCTGACGGCGGTCGGCGCGTTCCTGTTGTCTGCGGGCCGCTCGGCCCATGGCTGGCTCCTCGCTGGTGCGCTACCGCGCTTCTCGGTGGGGCTGGTGGACCCGGCAACGCGGGCAGTACTTGCGCAACTCGAGACGTTCCGTGTCGTTGCGACGGTTCTTCTGCGTATGGTACGTCCGCGAGCGGCATTGCGTACACGCCAGCGTGATGTGTTCTCGATCTTCTTTGCCCTTGGCCACTGTGTGGCCTCCTTCGTCCGGCCGGTCCGCTGACCGCTACTCGTGGTTACTCGGAGACCTTGGTGACGACGCCAGCGCCGACGGTGCGGCCGC
>CAYGHU010000158.1:0-3841 GCA_964349785.1 uncultured Dehalococcoidaceae bacterium
CCGATGTACGACATCTCGACCCGCCGCAGGCCCGCCGTGTTCTCCGACCGCAGCTCCGAGTAGCGGTCGTCGCGCACCTCCCACACGGAGCGGAGCAGCGCGCCGATCTCCTCGTCGCTTGCGCCCGCGCGCAGCGCCTCCCGAAAGTCCGTCCCCTGCACCGCGAACAGGCACGTGTAGAGCTGGCCCTCGGCGGAGATGCGCGCCCGCGAGCAGTCGCCGCAGAACGGCTGCGTGACCGAGGTGATCACGCCCACCTCGCCGCTGCCGTCCTGATAGCGCCAGCGCTTCGCCACCTCGCCGCGGTAGTTCGGCTCCATCGGCTCCAGCGGCAGTTCGCGGCTGATCGTCTCCACGACCTCAGCGCCGGGCACCACGTCGTCCAGCCGCCAGCCGTTGCTCGCCCCCACGTCCATGTACTCGATATAGCGCAGGATGTAGCCCCGCTCCTTGATGAACCGCGCGAGGTCCACAACGGTGTGGTCGTTGACGCCGCGCTTCACCACGGCGTTGACCTTGATCGGCCCGAGGCCCGCGGCGTCCGCGGCGTCCATGCCTTCGAGCACCTTCGCCACCGGGAAGTTCACATCGTTCATCGCCCGGAACACATCGTCGTCCAGCGAGTCCAGTGAGACGGTCACGCGCTTCAGCCCCGCCTCCGCCAGCGGCTTCGCGAGCTGCGACAGCAACGACCCGTTCGTCGTCATGGCGATGTCGAGGCCGGGGATCTCCGCCAGCATCGCCACCAGCTTCGGCAGCTCCGCGCGCAACGTCGGCTCGCCACCGGTGAGGCGGACCTTGCCCACGCCGTGCGCCGCGAACACGCGGGCCAGTCGCGCGATCTCCTCGAAGCTCAGGATTTCCGAGCGCGGCAGAAACGCGAAGTCTGGCCCGAACACCTCACGCGGCATGCAGTACCGGCAACGGAAGTTGCAGCGGTCGGTGACGGAGATGCGCAGGTCGCGCAGCGGCCGGCCCAGCCGGTCAACCAGCGTGACCGAGGGCGGAGCGGTCGTGGGGGTGAGAGTGGGGTCAAACTGCTCGTTCATGCGATTCCTCGCGTAGCGATTCCAGCACATCCATCATCGCACGGATCGCCAGCGCCCGATGGCTGATGCGCTGTTTCTCCTCCCCCAGCTCTGCGGCGGTGCGGCCGTCCGGCAGCTCGAACACCGGGTCGTAGCCGAACCCGGAGTCGCCGCGAGGCGCGCCCGCGATGCGCCCTTCGAGGACGCCCTCGCGCACGAACGTGCGGCCGCCCGGCAGCGCCAGCGCCACCACCGCCCGGAACCGGGCCGTGCGCCGCGCGGGCGGCACGCCCTCGATCTCGCGCAGCAGCAACGCCGTCCGCTCAGCGTCGGAATGCACCGATGGCCCGCCGTAACGCGCCGAGAGCACCCCCGGCCGGCCGCCGAGCGCATCCACCTCGAGTCCTGAATCGTCGGCGAGCGCGGGCAGGCGCGCCGCCCGGCAATACGCGGCCGCCTTGTGTACCGCGTTCTCGAGGTAGGAGCGGCCCGACTCGATCACCTCGACCGAGCCGAGTCCGGCAGCGGCCGGCGTCACCAGCCGCCAACCGCTGCCCTCCAGCAGGGCCGCGATCTCACGCGCCTTCCCTGCGTTCGTCGAGGCAAGCAGCAGCCGGGACATCGCTCACCCGTCGCGCTAAATGGTCTCCCAGCGGCTCGACATCTTCGCGGCGACCGCCGGCATGGTCGTGTACTCCATCTCATCCAGCGGCAGACGGTGCGGCTCGAACGGGCCGTGCTTGCGCAGGTAGTCGGCGATGTCGTTCGCCTCCTGTCGCGCGTTGTCATACGACGGGTCGTCGAACATGTCCCGCGGGCCGATGAGCTTGCCGTCCGCCAATTGGAAGCCGAGCGCCACGACACGCGGTGGCCCATCGAAGCGCGCTGGGTGCGCCTGCGCCAGGGAGACCGGCATCCACGGCCCGTAGTGCGAACCGCGCATGAAGCCCTCGACCGTCCAGGCCGTCGTAAACGGCTCCAGCACCTCGCCGACGGCGGGGAAGTTGCCCTGGCAGCGCACGATGGCCGTTGGGTCGTCCTTGCCGACGTAACGGCCGGCGATCTCCGACAGCTTGTCCGTGGAGGACACGCCCGCCACCTCGCCGGTGAGCCTGCTCACCACGCGCTTGATGGCAAACCGCGCCGGTGAGCCGATGAACACCAGCAGGTCGTACATCTCCTCGGGCGTGTTCAGCACGATCTTGCGGTGCTCTTTGACGTCGTGCACCTCGAAGGCGAAGCCCATGTGCAGCGGCTCGGAGATGACGAGGCCCGCCGTGTTGAACGGGTCCGCGAACATCTTGTAGAAGGGCAGGTTGAACGACCCCGCCGAGGTCTTGTCGCCCATGAACACGATGACCGGCTCCGAGGGACGCTCCTCCAGCTCGAGTTCCGCGGAACCGGGGCCGGCGCCGCGGATGTTGCCGGAGAAGGCGTCGACCAGCAGGTCCTGGCCCGCGCCGTACAGGTGGAGCCGCTTGGCAACTTCAGTGCCCGCGATGAACGTGTCCCACGCCAGCTTGTGGATGTCGGTGTCGTTCTCGCCACGCTCGTGCGACATGATCAGGAACATGTCGTCGCCACACCAGGAGGCGTGGCCGTCGATGAGCAGGCCGGACTGCACCGCTTGCGCGAGCGCCTCCTGTCCAGTCGCCAGCACCTCAGGGTGCATGGCGGAGTGTCCGACGAATCCTCCGACGTCCGCTTTGATGACGCTCAGCGTTTGCGGCATGGCCGTTCCTCTCTCTTGCTCTCTGCTCTGAATCGCTCCGGGCTGGCTGCACGGCCTCCTGAGAGGCCATATTCAGGGGCGGACGAGGTGTTCGCATCGCGCCGCGCCACCTCACACAAGGCGTCAAACGCGCATGCGGAACCGTGCCGACACGTCCGGGCGAGTCCCTGCATCGTACCGGGGGGCATTACAGGGGGTCAAACCGCGCGGATCCGTCCGGAAATCGCTCGCGCAACCGCTCCAGCGCGGCCAGCGCCAGGGGCCGCGTCCGCGCCTGTACGTTCCAGTCGAGGTCGGCGGCGCGCCCCAGGAACGCCTCCAGCGCCGCGATCGTCTCCACGCCGCGCTGACGGGCGTGCGCCTCGTCCACCGCCCGGAACCCCTGCAGCTTCCGCGGCCCCTCGCGTCCGCCTTCGGAAATGTACCAGTCCCGGAACGCATCCCCGCAACCGGCTTCGGCCATCAGCGCGCCCAGCGGCGTCGCCAGCGGCGGCACGCGCGCCGCGAGCGCCAGCGCCGTCATGCTCCGCGCGGGCGAATCGTACTCCGCCATCAAGTGCCCGCCCGGCGGCACCAGGCTCGCGAACTGCTCGAAGATGCGCCGCTCGATGCCGGCGGGGACCTCCACCACGCGGCCGTCCTCCAACGGGAGCCGGTCGTCGTAGTCGATGACCTCCACCCAGTTGTAGCCCGGAAACGGCCCCGCGTTCTGCAGCCCAAAGACGACCGGCGCCGCCGTCCGCCCCAGCTCACTCACAAGGTAGCAACGGAAGTAGCGCGCCCCCACGTTGTTCGTTGGCCCGGTCCACACATCGAGGCGCACATCCTCGCCCACCTCGGCGCCGTCCCAGCGCGCCGGCCCCGCCTCCGGCGTCTCGGACGCCGGCTGCCACAACCTCGCATCGAGGCCAGGCGGATACGACGACGGTGCGGTCATGGCTCCACCGTAGCAGGCCGCGCGAGCACACGGGAGTGAGCCTGGGGAACCCTTCACCCCGGTCCCCTCACCCACAATGCGGGAGAGGGGACACGCACACCACGCCCTCCGTCTCCCCCTCGCCCCGCCAGGGGAGAGGGGGCT
>CAYGHU010000159.1:0-1235 GCA_964349785.1 uncultured Dehalococcoidaceae bacterium
CGGCGACGTTCGCGAAGCAGACGGCGTCGCCGGCGTCCAGACGGTGGTTGGCGATCGCGGCCGCCAGATGTGTCTTGCCGCAGCCGGTCTGACCGAGCAACACCAACCATCCGTCCGGAGCCTCGGCCCACCGCCGGGCCGCGAGGAATGCGCTCTCCAGGCTCTCCCGTTGCTTGCCGCGGAGGGCATGGCCGCGGGGGTCGAACGTCTCGAACGTCAGCGTCGCCAGACGGTCGCGCGTCATACCGCCGATGTGTGTGTAGCGCGGCGCGGCCCGGCGCTCCAGCACGAAGACCTGCGCCAGCGAGGGGTCAGTCAGCCGCGCGCCGAGGCGAGGGTCGATCTCTTCGGGCGGCTGGTCACAGGTGAAGACGGTCGGCAGCGCGGCGTGGAAGCGATAGGAGACGACCTGATAGAACTTCTCGCGCGCCCATGGGGTGGCGGCGTAAGCGTCGAGGTCGTCGAAGATGGCGAGTGGCGCGTTGCGCACCTGGTCGATCAGCCGCTCGTACGGCACCTCGGCGCCGTCGTCGTAGGAGGCGCGCAGGGCATCGAGGAGGTCAGCGACGGAGAGGAAGAGCGCCGGCGTCCCGCGCTCGATGGCGCGGTTGGCGATGGCGGCGGCCAGGTGCGTCTTCCCGCAGCCCGGGACGCCGGTGAGCACCAGCCAGCCTTCCGGCCGTTCGGCGTAACGGTGAGCCGCCTCGACGGCGTGCGCGTAGCGCTCTTGGGCATCGCGACGGTTCGAACGTCCACGCGGCAAAAGCGTATCGAAGGTGAAGCGAGCGAGCGCACCCAGACGCGAGTAGCGCAGCAGGCGTTCACCCCGCTCGCGCTCGTCCTCGCGCGTTGTGCACTCACAGGGGACGGGGCGTCCGAAGCCAGGGCTGTCAGGATCTCCGGTGACGCGCACGAAGCGCGCGCCGTCGCAGAGCGGGCAGACCTCGGCGGGCATTTCAGGAGCGACGGATGACCTTCTCGTACGGCCCGTGGTCGCGTCCAGGCGTTGGGCGCGCAGCAGTTGTTCCAGGCGTTGCATCGTCTCGTCCTTCCGCTTCCCAGCGCTCGAGGACCGCCTCGGCGTAGCGCCAGGAGCGCGCGTTGCGCACAGCCGCGAGGCGGATCGCCTCGACGATCCATGCTTCCGGCCAGCGACCGGCGGCGGCGTCCAGGGCATCGGCCACCGAGGGGGTGAGCACCCCGATCTCGTGTTCGTAGACTTCGGCCGGGCGCGA
>CAYGHU010000159.1:1335-3801 GCA_964349785.1 uncultured Dehalococcoidaceae bacterium
GCGGTGCGGTTCACGAAGCGCACCGAGACGACGCCAGTGGGGCCGTTGCGGTGCTTCGCGACGATGAATTGGGCGATGCCCGTCGGGTGCTGCGCGCCGGGCGAGTCCGGATGCTGCTCCTCCCACTCCTCGCGCGAGGTGTACATGTCCTCGCGGTAGATGAACATCACGATATCGGCGTCCTGCTCGATGGAACCGGACTCCCGGAGGTCGGAGAGCATCGGGATGTGCGGAGTACGGGTCTCGACGGCGCGAGAGAGCTGGGCGGCGGCCAGCACCGGCACGCCGAGCTCGCGCGCAAGCTCCTTCAAACCTCGTGAGATCGCGCCCACCTCGTTCGCGCGGGTGTCCATTCGGCCGCTCCCGTGCAGCAGCTGCAGGTAGTCGACGATGACCAGATCGAGGCCGTACTCCGTCTGCAGGCGGCGGCATTTGGCGCGGATCTCAGGGACAGTCAGGACGGCCGAGTCGTCGATGAACAGGTTCGTTTCGGCAAGCGTGCCGATAGCGTGCATGATGCGCGCCTCCTCCGCCTCGGTATGCATGCCCAGACGGAGGCGGGTAGAGTCGACGTCGGCCTCAGTGGAGAGCAGGCGCATGGCAAGCTGTTCGCCGGCCATCTCTAGCGAGAAGACGGCCACTGTGCCGTGCTGGCCGACGGCGACATTCCTCGCGAGGTTGAGCAGAAACGACGATTTCCCAACGCCGGTGCGGGCGGCGACGATGACGAGGTCGCCTCGCTTGAAGCCGCCGAGCAGCGAGTCAAGATCCATGAAGCCGGAGCGCACCGCGGAGACCAGGAGGCCGTCGGCGGACTCGCCTGGATCCTCGAGGAACTGGTCGAGCAGGTCGCGGAGACGCTTGAAGTCGCCGGCGGCCTCGGCGCTGCGGATGCCGAGGAGCAGCCCTTCGGCAACGGCAAGGACCCGGTTGGCGTCGGGGCCACCCTCGTAGGCAAGTTGTGCGATCTGGCTGGCGGCCTGGATCAGGCGGCGGTAGAGCGCGTCGCGGGCGACGATGCGGGCGTGAGCCTCGACGCCGACGGCGGTGAAGTGACGGCCGGCCATCTCCACGAGCGCCGGCTCTCCCCCCACCGCGTCGAGGTGGCCCGCGCGGTCAAGTTCGTGGGCGAGCGTGGGGATGGTGACAGGCTCACCGCGGTCGGAAAGCGCCTGACACGCCTCGTAGCACCAACCGTGCTGCTCGCGAAAAAAGTCCTGCGGCTGAAGGATGGGGAGGATGCGCGGATAGGCGTCCTCGTCCAGGAGGAGCGCGGCGATGACCGCCTCTTCGGCGCTGATGTCATGCGGCGGAAGCCCCGCGGCCGGACGGCCTTCAGGCCGGAGCGGAGCCGGCCGACTGGTGCTCACCATGGCTGGCGACTACGACTCGACCGAGTCCTCCGCCTGGCCTGCCGCGCCCATCTCAGACGGTGGGGCGGCAGCCTCGGAGGTGGCCAACTCTTCGGAGGATTGGCCCTGCTCCGACACACCTTCGGTGTCCGTGCCGGCAGCCGAGGTGTCTTCCATGCCCTCTGTGACGGTGGCTGTCTCCTCAGCCGCAGCCAGCAAGGCCAGCAGCGACTGAACGGCCGCCTCCACGCCTTCCGGCGCGTCGACGTCCACGACCGCCACCTGCACGTCCGTCGTCACATTACGCGACAGGCGGATGGGCACGGTGTGCACCCCAACATGACGGATCACCTCGGGTAGCAGGATGCGACGCCTGTCCAGTTCCTCGCCAAGAATCTCCCCAGCCTTCTCGGCGATGTCAGCATTTGTGACGGAACCGTACAAACGTCCCTGCTCTCCAACGCGAACTGCCATAACGAGCGTCTGGCCTTCAAGCTTGCCGACAAGCTCATGAGCCTGCTCGTCCAGTGACTGCTGCCGTTGCTCTTCCTCAGCAACGAGCTTTTCAGCCCGCTTGAGGATCGCTGGCGTTGCCGGCGCGGCCAGGCCGCGAGGCAACAGATAGTTCCTGGCGTACCCATTGGCGACGGTTTTCACCTCGCCCCTGGAGCCTGAACCCTCGACAGTCTCTAGAAATAGCACCTTCACGACGGATTACCCTCTCGGCGTGTCGGAGCCGGGACGCCACCTATGATGCGTGAGCGCTACCGGCCGACCCATACAGTTACCAACGACGTTGTCCAGAACTTCTCGATGCGAGGTTCGGACGAGGCGTGGATAGTCTTGTGAAACGGACTCACAGGTTACCCGTGCCACGGCGTGGGGCGCAATCGGACCGGCCAGTCACCCTCCTCGTACCATCGGCGGTGCTGCCAGCTACTGTAGAACTTGCGTTCTTAGATGTCAAACTTATGTTCTGCTAGACAGGCCGCCCATGCCCACTGCTAACAGAGAGGCCCGACGGTAACCCGCCGGGCCTCTCTTGTCGTTCCTCAAAGCCCGCGTTAGCTCCTCGGCAAGCCGAGGCCTCTCGTGGCGATGATGTTGCGCTGGA
>CAYGHU010000160.1:0-3801 GCA_964349785.1 uncultured Dehalococcoidaceae bacterium
ATCCTCGACGTGGCGCCGGTTGGGCAAGCCCGTGAGCCCGTCGATCAGTGCCAGTTCCTGCGCGGCAAGGCGCTCCCGGTGCAGCACCTCCGCGAGCGTGGCGATGCCGATTGACACGGCAAGATAGGCCGAGACGATCGCCACCAGCAGCGTCCAGTTCGGTTCGGCGATCTCGAACACGACCACGCTGACCTGCGTGGCGGTGATCACCGCCATTCCGCCCGCCAGGGCGACGGCCACGCCCTGCAGGCCGCGGTGGTAGGAGAGCAGGAAAGCCGGGATGAGCGCCGTCAGCCAGATGAGCATCCCGCCGCCACTGCTGGTCCAGTCGGGGAACGAGAAGACGGTGGCGACCGGGATCGCCAGCGCGGCAATCGAAATGGCGAGCGCACGGGGTGGAACGGGCGGTTTCCTGGGAAACTCCTGCATGTCGGGTCCCTGAACCGTGCTTGAGTCGCCACTGAGCCACCCACTCGGTGATGGCCTCCTCACTCCTCGGGCGGACGTATATAGTAGCCCTGCATGACGTCGCAATCCAGCATGGCGAGGACATCGCGAACCTTGCTCGCCAGTTCGTCGAGCGTGAAGGGTTTTGCCAGGAACGCCTGACCCCGGCCGATGTGCCCCTCCCGCACGGCCTCGTCACTGGAATGACCGGACATGAACAGGATACGAACGCTGGGTCGCAGCGCGAGGAACCGTTGCGCGACCTGGGGACCATTCATCTCCGGCAGGTTCAGGTCGCAGATCATCAGGTGGATCGGACCCTGATGCGCATCGGCGATCCGGAACGCGGCATCGCCACTGCCCGCTTCGAGCACGGCGTAGCCGTGATGCTTCAGGACGAGCGCGAGCATCGTGCGCACATCATCCACATCCTCCACGATGAGGATGGTCTCGCCGCCGGAAGGAGTCATGCGCGCAGCAGTTTCGCGAGCGCGTCGAGCAGCTGCTCGGCCGTGTAGGGCTTGTGCAGGAACGGCACCCGCGCAGAAGCCGCGTTCGCAGGCCCTCTGGTGTCATGCGCGAGTCCGCTCATCGCGATTACCTTGACGGCTGGGTCGAGGCGGCGGACGACGTCGATCAACACGTCGCCGCCCAGCGCGGGCATCAAGATGTCCGTCAGCACCGCGTCGATCTCGCTTCCCGCGTCCGCGAACAGGGCCAGCGCCTGAACACCGTCGGCGGCCGTCAGCACGCCATAGCCGTACTTCTCCAGCGTCATCCGCGTCACTTCGCGAATCGCCTCCTCATCATCGACGACGAGGATCAGTTCCCCGCGCCCGGCGACTTCGGCGAGGTGTACGCGGTGTTCGGCAGTCGCCTCCGCGGAAATTGAGGTGTCGCCCGTCGCCGGCAGGTAGACGCTGAACGTGGTGCCCACGCCTGGCTCACTGTACACCCTGACGAACCCGCCATGCGCCTTCACGATCGCGTGAACGGTCGACAGGCCGAGTCCTGTGCCTTTCTCGGCGCCCTTGGTAGTGAAGAACGGCTCGAAGATGCGGTCGAGCACTTCGGCGGACATCCCGGTGCCGGTGTCAGAAACGCAGAGCGTCACGTACGAGCCGGCGACGGCATCCAGATGCATCCGCGCGAATTGCTCGTCGATCTCCGTGTTCTCCACGCTGACCGTGATCGTCCCGCCGTTCGGCATGGCGTCAGCGGCGTTAAGGCAGAGGTTCATCGCCACCTGATGCAACTGGGTGGCGTCGGCCGACACCTTCCAGATACCCTCGGCCCACTCCGTCGAGACGGTAATGTTCTTCGGGCACGTCTCGCGCACCACCCTGATCGCGTCCTGGACGATGCCCGCGAGGTGCACCGGCACTCGCTCGCCTTCGGCGCCACGGGCGAAGGTCAGTACCTGGCGGATGAGGTCGGCGCCGCGCTGTGCGCTCGAGGAGAGCAGGTCCAGCATGGCGAGTTGCTGCGGATCCGTCACTCCGCTCTTCAGGAAGGCGACCGAGAGGAGGATGGGCTGGAGCACGTTGTTCAGGTCGTGCGCGATGCCGCCCGCCATCGTCCCGACACTCTCCATCCGCTGGGAGCGAAACATCTGCAGCTCGAGTGCCCGACGCTCGGTAAGGTCGGTGTCGATGGAAAGCGCTGCCTTGGGCTGTCCGGCCGCGTCGCGCACCAGTGTCCAACTCGATTGGACCACCAACTTGCGCCCGTCACGCGCCTGCAGCTGCAGCTCACCGTGCCACTCGCCGTGCCGAAGGACATTCTCCCATACCTTGTCGAGGTTCTCGAGTTCCGATGCGGGGACGAACAGATCGGCTGACCGCTTGCCAAGCG
This sequence comes from uncultured Dehalococcoidaceae bacterium, assembly GCA_964349785.1. GTDB lineage: Bacteria > Chloroflexota > Dehalococcoidia > UBA2979 > UBA2979 > JAIBBD01. The sequence goes on from CAYGHU010000160.1 coordinate 2,302, forward strand.
CCTCCTCCCGGCTCCAGCCGTAGAGACGCGCCGCCCCATCGTTCCAGAAGATGACCCGCTGGTCGAGCCCCCTCTCGACGATCGCGTCGCGCGCAAGATCGAGCAGTGCCGCCTGTTCGCGGACGGCGGCCTCCGCATGCTTGATGGCCGTGATGTCGGTGAGGGTGCCCATGATTCCGGTCACCCTGCCGTCGGGACCGAGTTGAGGCGCGGCCCGGCCCAGCGCCCAGGTGATCGTGCCATCGGAGTGGAGGTACCGCAGCTCGATGGGCGGTGCCGGCTCGCGCAATGCCTGATCCTGCGTCGAGCGCGCCTCGGCGCGATCGTCGGGGTGCAGATGCCGCAGCAGGTCATCCTGCCCGGTTTCCGTGGCGGCCAAGCCACTGATCGCGAAGAAGGTCGGATTGCCGAAGATGAGGCGAAAGTTGGTGTCCCGCCGGAAGATGCCGGCTGGTGCAAGCTCGGCGAGATCCCGGAAGTTCGCCTCGCTGGCTATGAGGCGGTCTTCGGCTTCTTGCCGTTCCGTGACGTCACGGATCGCCGCGAGCACGATGACCTCCGTGCCCATCGTCATGGCGTTGAGGCTGATGTCGGAGGCGAAGATCGAGCCATCCTTGCGGCAGGCAAAGAGCTGGCGTCCGGCACCCATCATTCGTGCGCGTGGCGCGCTGGTGAACTGCGCGATCTTCGCCTCGTGCGCGGTGCGCAGGTCAGGTGGCATCAACCTGGACACGGACTTGCCGAGCAGCTCGGCGCGGGTGTACCCGAAGAGCAGCTCCAGCCGCTCGTTCACGAGGATGATCCTTCCCTCGCCGTCGGTCAGGAGCGTGGCGTCGGGCGCGGCCTCCAGCACGGCGCGAAACCGCGCTTCGCTGTCACGCAGGGCGCGGAGATTCTCCTCGCGGTCGGTGACGTTGCTCTGCTCTCCGATGAAGTGCGTCACCGTGCCGGCGGCATCGCGAACAGGCGAGATGCGGACCTCGCTCCAGAAGGCCGAGCCATCCTTGCGGTAGTTGCGGATCACGGCCGTGCATGCCCGGCCAGCGGCAATCGCCGAACGCAGCGCGGCGCGCGTCGCCGGCTGGGTGTCGGGTCCCTGGAGCAGGCGCATGTTGCGGCCGACAATCTCGGCGCTGGTGTACCCCGTCAGGCGTTCGAATGCCGGGTTGCACCAGACGACGGGCTGGTCGGGCTCTTGCGCATCCACGATGGTGATTGCGCACTGCAACAGGTCCGGAAGTCCCGGAAGGATGGCGACCTTCATGCAGCCAAACGCCTCCGGACTCTGGGGGGGGGATCCGACCGTGGTAAGCATATAACTGTCTTTGGCGGAGATGGATGTCGCCCAGGTGACACAACGTCGCTACGCCACGGCGAGCGTGAGAGCGCGAGGACACCTCCGGTTCAGGACAGCGCTCCGGCGGCCCGGATGACGGCGCTCTGCAGTTCCTCGACCCGCACCGGCTTGCCGACGAAATCGTCCATCCCCGCGTCCAGTGC
>CAYGHU010000161.1:0-3787 GCA_964349785.1 uncultured Dehalococcoidaceae bacterium
CCATTGGGTGCTCCACCCATCAGCTGCGCCATTCGCTCGGATGCGCCCTGGCTCTCCGCGTCCAGGACGACACGGCACTCCTCGGCAGCGCACCATCACCTCGGCTCCGCGCTGGGGCGGCCCCTACGCACGACGTACGGAGTGGATCGACCATCATTCTCCCGAGTTTAACGGTTCGCGACAACTCGTCGCACCATGACGACCAGTTCGTGAGACTAGCTGGTGATGTATGCTTCTGGCTGTGACACGTTCATGCGGCAGTCAAGGTTGTGAAAGTAGACCACTGGTCATCGTGGAACCGCTTCGTGCCCTTAGTCGGGTCGACTTCGGGCTCGCCCGCCGCAATCGAACCGACGGTCTGTTCGAGATCCTCCGTGCTGATATCGCGCCCACACACTGGGTCTTTGACAATCGGCATATGCGCCTCCTTCATCCGCTTGCCCCCAATCAGGCCAAGACAGCGTCCGCGACCTGCTCCATCATCTCGCCAGTGGTGCCCCAGCGGAGCGCTGCTTCTTTCCCGCGGCGCGTAAAAAACTGCAAATTGTACTCTTGCATAAAACCGATGCCGCCGTGGAGAAGATGGCAGTCCATCGATACCTGCGACCCCATCTGCGCTGTTATGGCTTTCACCAGAGCAACCTGCTTCGGCGTAGCGACCCCGTTGTCGAACTGCCACAACAGTTCGTGCGTGAGGAAGCGGGACGCCTCCACGATGATCGCCATATCCGCCACACGGTTTTGCACCGCCTGGAACGCGCCAATCGGCTGGCCGAACTGTACCCGCATCTGCACATAGTCGACGGTCATGTCGAGCGACTTCTGTGCATACGCATACGACTCGAATGCGGTCAGGGCCGCGCCGAGGCTGCGCAGGAACTCGATCGCTTCGGTGCCCGGAATCCAGCCCTCGGCCGGAGCAGCGTCGTAGGTCACGAATGAGACGGGGATGCCGCCAATGCTCGCCACATGCATCAATTCGACGCCGCGAGCGTCACGCCGGACGACTGCGATGCCAGGTGTGCCGTCCTGTTGCGCAGCGACAAGGTGGAGGTCGCTCCACGCCCCGTACTCGACGAATCGCTTCTCTCCGCCCACCGCCCCGCCCTCGTAGCGGACCGTGAACGGTGAGAAGAGGTCGTCCGATGCCTCGAGGAACGCGACGGCCAGGCTCGCGCCCAGCGCGATTCGCGGCAGCACAGATTCCTTCAAGGCGTCATCGCCGTAACGCTGCAAGACCACCCCGCCGAGAATGGTCTGCTGGAATGGCGCCGGCAGGGCTGCGCGGCAGATTTCGTTCAGCAGCATGGCCGTGTCCAGAAGCGAGCCGCCCTGGCCTCCGAACCGCTCTTCGAGGAGCAGGCCGAGCCAGCCGAGTTCCGCCATATGCGACCAGAGGGCGGCGTCCGGGGCGCCGTCCGCTTCCATCACCCGCACCCGGTCGAAGGGCGCCTCTCGTTCGAGGAACTCCTTCGCATTATTCCGGAGTAGCTCTTGTACTTCGGTGGGCCTGAAATCCACTACTTGCTCCTTATCTCGGCAAACCGAGGCCGCGGCATGCGATGATGCGGCGCTGGATGTCATTGGTACCTCCGCCGAAGCGTATGGGCGGCGAGGAACGCCAGGTCGCTTCGAAGTCGCCTCCCATTGGGGCGTGCTTGCCGCTCTCGCGCTGCAGGCCACCGGTGCGTCCGAGTACATCCATCGCCATGTTGGATATGCGCTCCATCGAATCCGTAACCCAGACCTTTCCCATCGAGGCTTCCATCGTGGGAATGATGTCGTTGTGCACCAGCACCGCGTTCGTAGTCGCCAGCGCGCGTGCCACTTCGACCCTCATACGCGCCTGTGCGATCTCATGGCGGGCCTCGCCTTTCTGCCTTAAAGCGGGGCGATGCTCCTTGATGTAGTCCACCAGCGCGTTGAGCGGGCGTTCCAGCGAGCGGTATGTGGTAATCGCGACGCGCTCGAGGTCGAGCGCGGCTGAGAGCATGTACCAGCCCCTGTTTTCCTCCCCGACGAGTGACTCCGCCGGGATACGCACATCTTCATAGAACGTCTCATTGGTCCGCTCCTTGCCGAGCGTCCACAGCGGACGGACGGTGATGCCGGGAGTATTCAACGGAAGCACGAACATCGAGATGCCGCGGTGCTTCGGCGCGTTCGGGTCTGTGCGTGCCGCGAGGAATACATGCGTCGAAAGATGCGCGTGCGAGGTGTAGATCTTCTGGCCGTTGATCACCCACTCGTCACCGTCCCGCACGGCTCGTGTCTGGAGTGAGGCCAGATCGGTACCCGCGTTTGGCTCCGTGTAACCGAGCGCGAAGCTCATCTCACCGGCCTGCACCGTGGGCAGCCACTCGCGCTTCTGCTCCTCGGATCCAAAATGCATAATCGTGGGGCCTATGGAGGTGAACGTGAGCAAATCGAAGGGCATCTCTTCGTACGAAAGTTCCTCCGCGAGACTCCACAAGAAGAGTGCACCCTTGCCTTGGCCTCCGTATTCCTTCGGCCAAGCGATGCTGGTGAAGCCCGCATCCGCCAGTGCCTTCAGGAACCGGCGGGATTCTGGACCGTAGCCGCCGCGGTATCCGTCAGCGGTCTCCTCGACAAGGGCGGGCGTCTTGTGCTGTCTGATGAAGGCACGCACCCGCTCACGGAACTCTGTCACTTCGACCGGCATTCCATAGTCCATCCGCTATCTCTTCCTTCGGGGCCTCCGCCTCTCAGTAGGGCGATCGACTGCGCTTCTTGGCGATTTTTCGATTCGGATAAGGCTGGTGCATCTCCACCTGGGTGGTCAGCTGCATCCCTCAAGACACTCCCCGTGTGGGATATGAGTAGGCTAAACTGCACCGCGTTGCGACTGCAGTACGTATAATGCGCACGCGACGACGAAATACATACGTGTTTTAACCAATCCCGGGGCAATAGTGTGTTGCATACGTACAAGGGATCGTTATTTACCACTCCCCAGCCTCAACTCCGCCCACGCTTGCTCTCAAGCGCGGTGAGGCTGGCCCAGAGTGTCGATCAGGAGTCGACCGCATTGGTCGTAGAGGGCGACTTTGGGATGGGTGTGAGCGCCGCGCTGCGGTCAATCGTTGCTGCCCTGCGCGAGCGGCACGTCGCAACGGTGCTGATCGACCGATGCTCCCCCGCGATCCCCGGTCATCTGTGGCTACAGCTTGCTCGCAGTCTCGATACTGACGAGGCGGTGATCCAATTCGACGCGACCGGATTGCGCGCCCTGCGCGCCACGCTGGCACGGGCAGCCGAGCGTTTCGGACGCCTGGTCATAGCGATCGATGATGTCGACCGGTTGCCAGAGATGGATTTGGCCCTCGCGGAGGATCTTCTGTCCCATCCACCTGGATTCGGCCTCGTCGTGATCGCAGGAGCGCACACCAGCAGTGGCGCCGGACGGTACTCTAGCCAACACGACAGGGACTTCCTTCATCCGCAAATCGTCGGCGGTTCTGCGCGGCATTTGCCACTGGCCCCGCTTACACGAGATGATCTTCTTCCGTTCCTCCATGCTCTCCCTGGAACCGCTGCTGCCTCCGCACGCTTTGCGGATGATATGGTCGCGTTTACCGGTGGTCGGCCCTCATACTTGATGCCAGCGTTGAAGTCCCTGGTGGACATCGATCCGACGACCTTGGGACACTTGCTTACAAGCTCGCTTACCCTTGAGTCTCTGCCGCTATCTGCGCACGTCGCGTCAGCCGTCGCGAGACGCCTCGCACCGCTCCGAGAAGAGGTTGTCCGTTTCCTGGCCGCGCTC
>CAYGHU010000162.1:0-217 GCA_964349785.1 uncultured Dehalococcoidaceae bacterium
GGGCGCATCTGAGCGAAGGTGCAGCTGATGGTGGAGCATCCCAATGGGACGAAAACAGTTACGGTCCAAGTCGGGAAAGTACGGGGCGTGTAGATGGCTGCGGCAGTGGAGCCCATGCGCGCGGCTGCGGTGGCCGATGGCAAAACGGCGACCGCCGGGTCGGCCGTTTTCGGTGGCTCTCAGACGATCCATGTGCACGGCACCATCGGATTCACGT
>CAYGHU010000162.1:227-3751 GCA_964349785.1 uncultured Dehalococcoidaceae bacterium
TCTACACTCTGTCGATACGTATAAAGAGCAACAAACTGCTGGCGGTGAACAGACGAATCTAGGACGACTTGCAGAGGCGGTGTTCGGCCCAGCCGGACCCAGGAAAGGCTAGCGATGGCAACCGGACCATTGGACGGATACCGCGTACTGGAGTTCTCGCATATTGTCGCCATCCCCTATTGCGGCATGCTTCTGGCCGATCTCGGCGCGGACGTGGTCAAGGCAGAGCCCCCAACAGGCGATGCGCTGCGGCGGATGGCGGGGTTCGCTCCAGGTGAGAGCAAATTCTTCCAGGGGCTTAACCGTGGCAAGCGCGGCATCGTGATTAACCTGCAGACAGACGCGGGGCGGGAGTTGGTCTATCGCATCATCCCGCAGTTCGATGTGTTTATGATCAATGGCCGGCCCGGCGTGCCGCATCGTTTGGGCGTCGATTACGACACGCTTCGGAAGTATCGCCCTGACCTCGTCTACCTCGAAAACACGGCCTTTGGGTTGAAAGGTCCGAGCGCGACGCGCGCCGGATCCGACATGATCGCGCAGGCGTACTCGGGCCTGATGGCTGCGGAAGGCAAGGTGGACGAGTACGGCGCACCAGTCCCATTGCAATCCATCGCCGCCGCCGACCGGCCATCCGGGCTCGCGGGCGCGATGGGCGTGTGCGCCGCGCTCTTGCATCGCGAGCGGTCCGGGGAGGGCCAGTACATACATACTTCGCTTCTGGCCTCGACCATCGCGATGGAGGAGGGGCTGGTGTCGCGCATCCCGGTCGCGGACGTGATGGTCCGGGACCCGCTCGTGGAGCGGCTCGGGGAGATCCGGAAGGCGGGCGGAGGGTATACCGAACTCGTGGCGGCACGTGGTGACCTTCTATCAGCAATCGGGGCTGGCGCGTTCAGCCTTTACTACGGCGGCTACCGGGTCGCGGATGGGGCGATCGTTCTGGGGGCCCTGACTCCGCTGAATCGGAACGCCATCCGCAGTGTACTCGGCATTACTGACGACGACAGCGACGGCCCAGACTACAATGCTCTCGACCCAGGGAATCAAGTGGCGGTAGAGCAACTGCGCGCCCGCATCCGCGACATCATGCTGACAAAGACGATGGGCGAATGGATTGCGTTGCTCGACGCGGTGGGCGCCCCTGCCTCCCTGGTCAATTTTCCCGAAGAAATGTCCGACGACCCCCAGGTGCAGGCAAATGGGCTCATGGTCGAACTGGAGCACGAGACGCTAGGCCCGGTGCGGATGGTCGGCCCAATCCTTTCTATGTCGGCATCGCCCCTGGAAGCACGTCGTGCCTCGCCCCCGCTGGGCGCACACACAGACGCGGTGCTCACCGAGCTTGGCCTCAGTGGGCAGGAGCTCGAGGCGCTGCGAGCGCAAGGAGCGATCGTCTGACCTATCCGCGTAGTGCCGCTCCAGGCGAGGCGTAAAGGCTGAGTTTCAGGCTTCGCGTTATCGATTGCTTTACTATGGGTGAAATGCTAGAAAGACGCTCTCTGTGGCGTCTTTCTAGCATCGAATGTGCCGATGTACCTACTTGTCAAGCCAAGCGTATTCCACTTGGTTACCCCAGTTGTAGAAGCCACTGTTGTTGTTCGGCGAGATCACGCCGAACCGCACGCCGCGTAGCCACGGCTGATAGACTTCGAAGAAGAACGTGGTCGGCAGCGGCGGTCGGTACATCATATCCAGGTCGCGGTCCCAGATCTTTCGCTGCAGTTCTCGCCGGGCCTTCTCGTCGAACTCGATTTGCTGCTTCTCAGCCCACTCATCGATCTGCGGGTCGTTGATGCGCCAACGGTTGCCGGCCGACTTCGAATGCACCTGCCCATAGAACCAATTGTCCGCGTCAGTGCCATTGGTCCCCCAGCCGCTGGTTGTAGAGTCTGGGAGCTTGGCTCCTACCCATTGTGAGTTGAACTCAGTATAGTCAGCCTTGCCACCGGTCATGTTGATGCCGACCGCCCGCAGCATGGGCACGATGATCTCCGAATTCTTATCGTTCTCGCTGGAATACGGATAGTATGCCTGCTGCATTTGCAGCCCATCGGCTCCCGCCGCTGACAGCAGCTTCTTCGCCTCGTCCGGGGCGTAGCGCATCCAGTTCCCGAGCTTGCCTGACTCGACCGTGGGTTCCTCATCGAGGACATACGTCCAGGGAATAATGTGGAGAGCCCTCCCGATCCCCTCGAGGACGACCTGTACCATCTGCTTCCGGTCGAGAGCGAGCGAGATTGCCCGGCGTACACGCTCATCCTGGTACTTCTTGTCGGTCAAGTTCAGGCCTAGTGTGTATGTATTGTACGTGAGCGGGACTATGTTGATCTGGACATCCGGGTTGGACTTTTGTATCTGCTTCACCTCACCTAAGGAGGAGAACGTCGTGGTCGAATATTCGATCTGCGTGGTGCGGAAAGCCGCGACGCGAGCGGCGAGGTCCGGCATGATACGGAACTCAAACCCATCGACTAACACCTGCCTCGCCCAGTAATTGGGGTTTTTGTCGAAGGTGACACCCTGAGCTGGAATCGCCTCTTTCAGGATCATCGGGCCGGTACCGATGACCTTCTTCGAGATCTCGCCGCTTTCCACCAGCTCACGGGGGAAGACCGGTTGCTTGTCGCTCCCGAGCGGGTTTAGAAAGTCGACGACAGGACGCTTCATTTTGATCCGTAGCGTGCTACTGTCTGGTGCCTCGAATGAGTCGACGTTGACGTAGTACGCCCGGTGCGCGCCCTCTTTCGAGTAACGCTGGAGCGCATACATGGCGTCGGCCGCGACGAACTCGCGGCCGTTCAGCGGCGGTAGGTTCTGCCATTTGATGCCGGGACGGATATTGAAGGTGTAGGTAAGTCCGTCAGGACTGCGCTCCCAGGACTGCGCCAGTTCCGGCTGCAGCTCCATCTTAAACGGGTCGGCCTTCGGCCCGCGAACTATTCCGATCAGCCGGTTGTAGACCATGTTGGGCACGATTATCGTGCCGCCCGCCGCCGAGATCGTAGGATCCATTGGACCGACGTCCCAAGATGCCGCCACCTTCAGGATGCCGCCCGCCTTGGGTTGCTTCTTTGGCTCCGGGAAGTTATACGGGAACGGTAGGCTTGGGTCTTTGACGTATCGTCCCCGGTCAGTGTCCCCCATGTCGATGCCGGCTTCTGCGGTGACGCTTGGCCCGGCGTCTTTCGCCCCGGCGTCTTCCTTGTCGTCATCGCTGCAGCCGATTAATGCCGCTGCCCCAAGACCTCCAATGCCTAGCGTCGCTCCCCGCAGCATCGAGCGTCGGGTGAGCCGTCCACCAAAGCGATCCATGCTTTCGTCTAACATAACCCATACCCCCCTGTCCCCTCGGGTGTGTCCCTCGGGTGAGAGACGCAGATAGCCTAAACTCACCCGCTTGGCGACAGCAGTACGTATGATACGCACGCAAGAATGAAAACATACGTGTTTCAGCCTGATTTGGTGAATACACGAGCGGGCAGGCCCCCTCTGGGACGGAGACTAAATTCACCAAGGCGGCG
>CAYGHU010000163.1:0-3742 GCA_964349785.1 uncultured Dehalococcoidaceae bacterium
CGGGGACATCGATCGAAACGTCACGCAACGCGGACCGGCCGTCGGCGCCGACGGCGGTCACGTGGTCCAGGCGAATGCCCGGTCCTTGCGAGACAGCGGGGGCCGCCTCGACGATGTCGGTCTGCTCCTGCCGGTCACCCAGCATCATTTTCAGCAGCGACTCTGGCGTGAAGTCCGCGATCTGCCCGCCGCCGATCACCTTCCCGCGGCGGAGGACCATCACGCGGTCAGCGCACGCGAATACTTCCCTCAGCTTGTGCGTGATCAGGAGGAGGGCAAACCCGTCGTCGCGTAGATGTCGCAGGACCTCAAGGAGGCTGTCCACCTCGTGCGGGGCGAGCACGCTCGTCGGCTCGTCGAGGATCAGGATGCGGGCGTTGCTTGCGAGCACCTTCAAGATTTCCGCCCGCTGTCGTTCGCCAACGGAGAGGTCGCGAACCAGGGCGGCCGGGCGTACTTCGAGTCCATAGCGCTCGGACAGCTCGGTGATCCGTTGCGCGAGCCCGCGACGGTCCAGTCGCAGGCCCCGGCCCCCTTGCACGAGGGCGATGTTCTCGACGACGGAGAGGGCCGGGATGAGAGTGAAGTTTTGGAACACCATTCCGATGCCGTGCCCACGTGCGTCGGACGGCGAATGGAAGCTGACCGCAGCGCCGTCGATCGAAAGGTGCCCCTCGTCCGGCTCGTAATAGCCGTAGAGCATCTTCATCAGCGTGCTCTTACCGGCGCCGTTCTCTCCGAGCACCGCGAGGATCTCCCCGTTGCGCGCGTCCAAGTCAATCGCGTCAGCTGCAACCACATCGGCGAATCGCTTGGAAAGCCCACGCGCTGAGAGCGCTGCGGTCGCCCCGATAGATCCCGGTATCAGCAGGTCGGTCGTGAGCGCGCTCATTCCGCTGTCTCACCTTGTTGCAGGCTGGCGCGAACAAAGCTGTAGCTCTGCCAGATGTGTGCGCGAAGCAGTGCGCGCGCTAACCGCGTGTCGCGGGCACGCAGGGCGCGCAGGATGCTTGCGTGTTGCTCGAACGTTCGATGCACGCGCTCAGCGTTGGCGAAGTCGCGGATGCGGAGGACATGCAGTCGGTGATTCACGTTGCGCAACATGTTGGAGAACACAACGCTGCCAGAAGTAGCCGCAAGGGCCTCGTGGAACTGCTCATCGGCAAACACGAGGGTCAGGTCGGGGCTTTGCTCGGCCGGGGGGCGCCCCCAGAACGCCTCGAGTGGTACAAGGGCCTCAAGCGTCGGAATCCGCTCGATTCGGGCGGCCACCTGCTCCTCGATCGAAACACGGATCGTATACAAATCATCGATGTCATCGAGACTGACAGCGGCTACCGAGTATCCGGCATGCGGCCGGTATTCCAACAGAGCCTCCCGCGCGAGTACGCGAAGCGCCTCCCGAACCGGGGTGCGGCTCATGCCAAACCGCTCTGCTAGTGCCTCTTCAGTCAGCCGATCCCCGGGCGCGAGGCGGTTCTCGACGATTTCGACGCGCAGAAGCCTGGCGAGTTCCTCGCTACGGGTCACTGGGCCGGGAATGACGATTGCAGGCGATTGCATGCAATGGATGCTCTTGGCACGGCATTACGGCCCAGTTCCGCTCGCATGGCGTTCCTATGAACAGAGTATTGCTGCGATCTATCAGGACGGTCGACGAACAGGTGGCAAGTTTGACCAGATTGCTGAGCACCTGCTCAGGAGGGACTGACCGCGGCGCGGCGACACTCTGCTTTCTCGGCACGGCGGTTGCGGGCTGAATCGGGCGCGGTTGAGCCTGATTGGCAGTGCACCTGCTTAGGAGGCAGATGCTCTGCGGTTAGCCCTCTAGCTCCTCCCTGATGACCAGGCCTCGATCGCTGTCGCATCCAAGTAGGGCAATGGGCTCATGTTCTAGTCCTCAGGAAGCGTTGCGAGGGCTGCACTGGTGTCTGAGACCGCTCGCGCTAGCGCCGGGAAGAGGGTGAATAAGCTCTGCACCTGCCTTCGGCTGACGGCAGCGCCAGTAGGGTGGCCGCTGTCGTTTCGCAGGAGCCGGATTGCGTTTCCTTCGGCGAGGATGCCAGGGAGATCATCTAGCCATCTGGTTTGCGCGCCGCTAGCGGTGAGCTGTGAACGAATGGTCGTGCCTCGCTCCCGGAACCTCGATCGCCGTGATTTGACGGCTTCGTCCGCGTGACCGAGGCTCCCGCCAAGCGACGGGAGGTGGGGATGGGGACACGACGTGAGCGCCGCCTCGGTTCGCCGGTACCGGCGACAGGCGTTGCTACGGCCACCTTCGCAACGCTGGCATACGTTCATCACGAACCACCGTCACCACCCCTGGGCGGTGGACTTCTTCACCGTCCCGACGTTGCTCTTCCAGACGTTGTACGTCTTCGTCGTGGTCTCGCATGACCGCCGGCGCATCGAGTACTTCAATGTCACCGCCCACCCGACGGCAACGTGGGTCTGGCAGCAGGTGATCGAGGCCACCTCCTGGGGCCACCAACCACGGGTACTGATTCGCGACCGCGACCGCTGCTACGGCGGCGACTTCATTGCCCGCGCGTCGCGCATCGGCATCGAGACGGTGCTGACGCCAATTCACACGCCGCAGGAGAACGGCGTCGTCGAACGACTGATCGGGACGCTCCGGCGGGAGTGCGTCGATCACATCATCCCGTTGAATGAGCGACACCTGCGCCACGTCCTGCGGGAGTACGTCGTCTACTACAACGACACGCGTCCACACCGGACGCTCGCGCTCGAACCACCCGAAGGCGCACGTACGCCGCAGCGGTCCGGGCCCGTCGTAGGAACCCCCGTCCTGGGGGGACTTCACCATCGCTACGAGCGGAAAAGCCGCCTAATCGAGGTTTTGACGCCCCACAGTGCCGGAGCTATCCGGTCCGGGTCATTCATTCGGTGTCCGCCGTTCAATGCCACGTGCAGGCGACCCGCGGTCCGAGGTAGACTCGACCCGCTGAGCTTACTCCGGCGCGATCATCGAAGTCTCCAGCAGCGCATCGACGCGTTGTCGGAGTCCGACAGGCCCCTCGTAGTAGCGCTCGATGAGCGTAGCGGTCTCGGGGCTCAGATTTTGGCGGCGGCCGGTCTGGGTGGCGAAGCGCAGGGCGCGTGCCGCGAGGCCGGCGTCGCGCAGGACGCCCGCGAGGGCGCTGCGGCGGCGTTCGACCAGGCCGGCAATCGCGTCGACCAGCGGCTGAGGCAGCCGCCAGACGTGCGCGAGTTCCAAGCTGACGTCCAGCGCCGTAAACCCGAACGTGGACCGCTCGACCTCGTGCCACGGGATGTCGCCGCGCAACTGGATCGTCCGCACGATCGATAACCCCTTGGGGTCGGACTCCTCCAGGATCAACCGCCCGAGATCGTGGAAGAGCCCCGCAACGTACGCGTACTCGCGGCCTTCAACGCGTCGCGAGTAGGCCAGCGAGGTTGCGAGATACGCCACGGCGACCGAGTACCGCCAGAATACGATGTAGTCGAACGCGGTCGTTTCGATCGGGAGCGTCTTGATCGTCGTGATCAGTAACGCTGCTGAGTGCACGCGTCGAAAACCAAGGGCTGCGAGGGCGGTCTCCATGCTGCGGTCGGCCGTCCGGTCACGCCATGGCCCCGGGCCTCGTGAGACGATCGCCATCTGTTTCGCGAGCTCGGCGTCCTGGCGGATGATGCCCGGCAGTGCGGACATCGCGCCGGGCACGGCCTCGTTCAGGCTGAGCAGTTCGTACAGCACCGC
>CAYGHU010000164.1:0-2454 GCA_964349785.1 uncultured Dehalococcoidaceae bacterium
CCCCGGACTGAGTTCCGGCGCCAGCTCGCCCCGGCGGCGGCGGGCGATGGCCTCGTCCTCGCCCAGCGTCTCGCGCGCACGGGCAGCCTCTTCGCTCTCAAACGTCATCCGATACAGGTTCGCGTAGATGCCGTCGGCGGCAAGCAGCTCCTCGTGGGTGCCGATCTCTACGATGCGGCCCTGTTCGAGGACGACGATGCGGTCCGCCTCGCGGATGGTGGAGAGGCGGTGGGCTATGACGAACGACGTCCGGCCTTTCAAGAGTTCCCGTAGCGCCTTTTGGATGATCGTCTCGGTCTGGGTGTCTACGTAGGCTGTCGCCTCATCGAGGACGAGGATGCGCGGCGATGCGAGGATGGCGCGCGCGAAGCTGACCAACTGGCGCTGTCCCACTGAGAAGTTCTGACCGCGCTGCTGGAGCACCGTGTCGTACCCGCGCGGGAGGCGCGAGATGAATTCGTCGGCTCCCACAGCCCGCGCGGCTTGCTCGACCGCTTCCTGTGGGGCGTCGGGGATGCCGTAGGCGATGTTCTCTCGGATGGTGCCGCTGAACAGGTATGGGTTTTGCAGCACGACGCCCATATGCCGCGTCAGCGACCGGCGTTTGATATCGCGCAGGTCGTGCCCGTCGATGCGAATTGCACCGCCGGTGACCTCGTAGCCGCGGCTGATGAGTGAGGTGATGGTGGTCTTGCCCGCACCCGTTGGGCCGACGAACGCGATCGTTTCGCCAGGCGACACGTGCAGGTCGATGTCCTGCAGGATCGGGATGCCCTCGACGTAGTGGAAGGAGACGTGGTCGAAATCGACGCGACCTTCCACTGTGTCGAGTTCGATTGCGTCCGGCTTGTCCACGATGCGCGCTGGCGTGTCGAGGACCTCGAATACGCGCTCGCCGCCCGCCATGGCCCGCTGCAGCATCGTGTATTGGAGCACCAGGTCGCGGATCGGGTCGAAGAAGCGGCCCACATAGAGCGTGAACGACGCGAGGATGCCGAAGAAGATCGCGAGATCCACGTCCGTGGCGTGCAGTGCTCGCAGCCCGCCCACGATGATCACGGCAGCCGTGGCAATGGCGACCGCGAGTTCGAGCGCGGGCATGACCGCGGCTGTCATCATTGCCGCCCGGATGTTTGCGGCCCGGTTCTGCTGGTTGAGCTGGTCGAACCGGCGGCTGTTCTCGTCCTCGCGCGACATCGATTGGACCGCGCGCACGCCGGAGAGGTTCTCCGCGAGCGTGCCGTACAGCTGGCTGACCTGTACGCGGACGTTCACGAACGCGTCCTTCGCGTGCCTCGCCCACCACACCATGATCACGATCAGCGGGGGCACTACGGCAAACGTAACCAACGCGAGTTGCCAGTCTTGGAGCAGTAGCACCACGACGATGACAACGAGGCCCACGATGTCAGCCGCGAACGTGAGTGAGCCGCTGGTCAGCAGATCCTGGATCACGGTCACGTCGCTGGTCAGCCGGCTGATCATCCGGCCGACTTCCATCTGGTCGTAGAAGCTCAGCGACAGACTTTGCATGTGCTCGTACATATCGGTTCGCAGCTTTACGAGGAGACGATTGCCCAGCCAGTTGATGGCAAGCTGTTGGACGAGCGCGGCCAGCCAGCCGAGGAGCGCCATCGCGACCAGTAGCCCGAGGAGGAACGCCACCTGGCGCTCGTCCTGCCGGACGCCGGCCGTCACAGTGAAGCCGATGATCAGCGGCTGCATGAAGTTCGTGACTGCCGAAACCACCATGGCTCCAAACGCCAACGTGGCCTGCAGCTTGTAGGGCGCCAGGTACGGAAGAATGCGTCGGACGACTTCGGCGTCGTACGCCTTGCCCAGATATTCGTCGTCCCATCCATCTGTCCCACGTCCGGTGCGCGAGGGCCCCATCGACTGTCCGCCGATGCCGGTGCTCCATCCGCCCGCGCCGCCACCGCCCCACATGGCCATCAGTTCGTCCCGATCTGTGCCGGCGATGGATGCGCTGTCGTCATGCTGTCGCTGCCGTTCTGGTGCGCGGCCTGGTAGGCGCCCAGCGCCTCCTCCTGGTCTTTCAATTCTAGGTCGAAGATTGTGCGGTAGAGCCCTTCCTGTCGCAGCAGCTCGGCGTGCGTCCCGCGCTGGACAATGCGTCCGCGGTCGAGCACAACGATCTCGTCGGCGCGCATCACCGTGCGCAGGCGCTGCGCAATCACAAAGGTCGTGCGCCCGAGCATCAATTGCTGCAACGCTTGCAGAATCAGGAACTCGGTCTGGGAGTCCACGCTTGCCGTTGAGTCGTCGAAGATCAGGATGCGCGGATCGAGGAGGAGCGTCCGCGCGATCGCGACGCGTTGCTTCTGGCCGCCCGAAAGCGTCACACCTCGTTCGCCCACCCATTCGTCGTATCCGGCTGGCAAGCTGACGATGAAGTCGTGGATGCGGGCGGCCTTCGCCGCGCGTTCAATCTCC
>CAYGHU010000164.1:2554-3733 GCA_964349785.1 uncultured Dehalococcoidaceae bacterium
ATAAAGGCGATGAGGTCGCCCTCTTGCAGGTCTCCGCGCGCGATCAACAATGCGCCGACCCCTACAGTGATGGCGATCTGCAGCATCGAGAGACCTTGCATGAGCGGACTGTGCTTCGCCATCTCCTTCGCCTGCGCGTAGTTGAGGTCGGCCTGGGCCTGCACCGTCTTACGGAACTTCTCACTCTCGAACGATTCGCGGCTGAACGCTTTTACGACACGAATGCCGGACAGTGACTCCTCGGCGGTCTGCGTCATCTCCGCCTGGCTCTGCTGGATCTGCATCCAAACGGGGCGCATGCGGCGGCTCATCACGATCGAGCGCCAGGCAATCACCGGCACCGTGACGATACTGACGAGGGCGAGCGTGGGGTTGACAACAAACATGCCCGCGATCGCCACCGTCACGAGCACTACGACGTATCCGAGGCGAAACAGGCTCATGCCGAAGAACATCCGGATGTTTTCGACATCCTGCGTGGCGCGAGACATGATTTGCCCGGTTTCGACCTTGTCGTGGTAGGCATAGCTTAGGCGCTGGATGTTGTTGTAAATCTCGTTGCGAATGTCATACGCGACGTGCTGGCCAACAGTCTCGCCGAGGTACGTCTGACTGAACGCCGTCAGGCCTCGCGCCAGCGCAAACACGATGATCGCGAGGGCGGCGAAGATTAGCAGCCGCTCGCTCCCGTCCAGGCCCACGATCTCGCCGTTGACCCGGACGGGCTGGAGCCCCTGGTTGATGGCCTGCCGCACGAGTACCGGGCTTGCCATCACGAACGCACCGGACGCGAACACGCATATCCACGTCGTGGCAATGCGGCCCGTGTACGGCTTCATGTAGGGGAGGAGACGGAGCAGATAACGCAAGTAGCCCACTCCTCTACGGTACTCTTCGCGCGCTCCGAAAGTAAGTCGTGCTTAACTAAGTGAGGCTGGCAGCGGGCGAATCCGAGGTGCAGGGGACCGAGGCAGATTAGATGCGAGCTGCGGCTTTCGAGGATCCGGCGAGATATCGATAGTTCGTGACTGTTACGCGGTCTTCCGCCAGGAAGGCGAGGCGCAGACGAGCGCCCGTGAGGTGGTGTAGCGCCGGCGTGAGTAGCCAGCCCCACCATCTCGATCCCGCCGCCCAGTCCGTGATGACGACGTTGACGCGGATCCCCGGATCGACCGAGAG